>JBAXEJ010000031.1:0-27099 GCA_037140475.1 Gallionellaceae bacterium | reverse complement strand
AAATTCGGATGCAATTTACTGCCTGAAGTGGGTCTCCTTTAAGCGCAATTCAACATAGTTGGCTCTCGATCACCTTCACATCGTGGTGATCGAGAGCAGATAGGAACGATAAGGTAGCGGCAGTGCGCCTCCGCACCTATCACGTCATCTCTTTGCAAACAGCCTCCGCGCAAGGACAAATATCGGAAAGCCTTGTTATTTCAACGGTCCAAGCGTCCATCTTTGCAACGCCGTAAACAAGGACCGGTCGGAGCCGATAAATCCCGGACGGAAAGGCTTGTGGGGGCGCTGACACGTCCATCTTTGCAACGGCTGGATTCTTGGTCTTTGCTACGCGCTCACGTTGCTGATCACGGTTGCGGTTGACATACTCTGGGTGGGAATCGCGGTATTGCCGGCTGTAGTTTGGGTTGCGCTCCAACCAAGCCTTCTGTGCCCGATTTTGGTTGTCCTGGTAGTCTGGATCGGTTTGTAGCTTGAGTCGCTGCCACTGACGTTTACGCTCGCGCTGGCAACTGGGCGCTGAGCAATAGGATTGCTGAGGGACTTGAGGTCGCCGCTTAAATGGCTGACCACAAGCTACGCATTGCTTGTACTCCATGACATGCTCCATACAAAAAAGATTGGGAGCGTGCACGATGAGTTTCTGCAATTGCAGACCCACTGAAATTACGTAGCAAAAATTGCATCTAAGGCTATTCAGCAAGGTTCAATGAACCAAGGGTAGAATTGTGGTGCGCGAAGCTGGGATCACAAAGTAGATATGTTCACGAAAGATATTGACGTTGGCCGTTAGAGCGACGTAGAATGTTCATTAACACGGCCCGCTCCTCTGCGTCGAAAGACATACGGGCGGGTTTTCTATTTCAAGGGGCCAAATGTCAACCTACAGCAAGCCCTACCTCACCTATCAACAGCAACTAGAGTTACTCAAGTCACGTGGCCTAGAGGTAACTGATGATGCGGCAGTGATTTCCTGTCTCAGCCGAATAGGGTATTACCGCCTTAGTGCTTACTGGTACTCATTCCGAAAGACATCGCTCACCCAAGACCCAACAAGCAAGAAAATCACTGTAAATCGTGAAGACGATTTCCACCCTGGCAGCAGCTTTCAGCAAGCGTTAGAGCTATACGTTTTCGACAAGCGGCTGCGACTTCTGGTGCTTGATGCCGTTGAACGAATTGAGGTTGCCATTCGATCTGATATTGCCTATCAGTTAGGGAGCAAAGATCCATTCGCGCACACCAATCCAGCTTTGCTACATGGCAACTTTGCGAAGAAAGTCGATCCTCTCACTGGCAAAACCCGCCATCAAGAATGGCTCGATAAATACAACACGGTGTTATCACGATCAAAAGAGGACTTCGTTCGGCACTACAAGAAAAAATATGGGCTGCCGCTGCCAATCTGGGTTTCTGTCGAACTGTGGGAGTTCGGCATGCTATCGATGTTTTACCAAGGTCTCGCGGTTGCCGACAAGAGTGCCATTGCAGCGAAATACGGTGTTCCTGACTGGCAGGTCATGGAAAGTTGGCTGCGATCTTTGAACTTTGTTCGTAACGTCGCGGCACACCACAGCCGCTTATGGAACAAAAACCTAGTCGACCAGCCAAAATTGCCTGCACTTGGGGACATCTTAGAATTCGATCCTCTCATTGGAAAGCCAGATGTCACATCCCGCCCGTACATCATTTTGTGCATTTTGATCTACTTCATGCGTAGAGTTAGCCCGAACTCATCGTGGCCTCAACGCCTTCGTGATCTGCTTGACGCTTTCCCTTCTGTACCAAATTTAACCGTAGCAGACATGGGATTTCCTAATGGCTGGGAAACTCACGCATTTTGGAAGACGTAAATGCTTGATGAGCAGCAATACGCTATTTCAAACAGAGGACTTCGGTTCAATTCCCGAATGCGCAATTGAACTGGAGTCCGCAGGCACTCTATCGCCGACAAAAAAATTGGGGGAATTCCTGATAAGATGCAATCCAGATAAGGGCTTTCTTCATGGCTCTTTTCGCAAATCGTGTTGGTGACTCATGTGGTGAGCCACCTGTAGCGGATACTGGACGTTGTGGCGCAATTGCGCCGAGTCATCCAGGAGCGAGAAATGAGAAAGTCAGAGTTGAATCGAATCACAGCCGCGTTGCGAAAACTGACACCGATACAGCGCAGAGTTGTGGCGGCGGAATTGGTAACGCTGGACG
This sequence comes from Gallionellaceae bacterium, assembly GCA_037140475.1. Classification (GTDB taxonomy): domain Bacteria; phylum Pseudomonadota; class Gammaproteobacteria; order Burkholderiales; family Gallionellaceae; genus PALSA-1006. The sequence goes on along the minus strand of JBAXEJ010000031.1, from coordinate 24,891 downwards.
CGCAGCCGTTATCGACAATGATTATCGAGGGACGATTCGCCGCTACAGTGACGTGTCCGCATTGCAAGGCAGAGCGCGTGAACCGACATGGCCATGCCAATGGGCTGCAACGCTATCGTTGTCGGGATTGTGGTAAGACGTTTAGCGCCTTGACCGAAACGCCGTTGTGCGGCCTGCATAAGCGCGGCAAGTGGCTTGGCCAAGCGGAGGCGCTGCGGGATGGCTTGACGTTGCACAAAGTGGCGGATGCCCTGCACATCCACGTCAGCACAGCGCACCGCTGGCGGCATCGTTTCTTGGCGCTACCCATGTCCATCCAGCCGCAGGCGCTGACTGGAATTGCCGAAGCCGACGAAACGATGTTCTTGCTGTCTTTCAAAGGAAAGCGCAGCGACTTGAATAGGAAGTCTCGCAAGCGCGGCGGCAAGGCCGCTAAGCGCGGACTGTCCCACGAGCAGGTGCCTGTGCTGGTTGCACGGGATCGTGCTGGCGTAACGATGGATTGTGTACTGAAGGCGATGGATATGACGACTCTATCTGCGGCGCTGAAACCGTTCCTGACGAAGGATGTGGTGCTTTGCACTGACGGCAGTCCCGCACTGGCCGGCGCAGCACGCCATCTCGGTGTAGAGCATCATGCCGTGAATCTGTCAGCAGGCATCCGCGTTGATGGCGCGTGGCACGTGCAGAACGTCAATGCATACCACAGTCGTCTCAAAGGCTGGGCCTACAAGTTTCGCGGCGTAGCAACCCGTTACTTGGCAAACTACTTGGGGTGGTTCCGCGCGCTAGATCGTGATCACGGCAACAGACTAAAACCTGCTCAGTGGCTAGCTTTGGCGCTTGGCGGGGCAGCTTAACAACATGATTTGCGAAAAGAGCCTTCTTCATCTATCCACACCAGCCCACACAGGCTAGTGTGCGTTGAAGAGAACTTTGCGGATACGGGGTGCGACCCCACCACCAAAAATTGTTAATAAAAACAATTAGATATATAAAATCTAGCCGCGTCTGTATACCAATACCGACGCGGTTTTCGTTTGTTTGGTAGAAGATGCCCTTAAGCCCACCTCATTAATTAAATAAAGAGTTGAAATTATGCGATTACTCCACACCATGATCCGCACCGGCGATCTTGAGCGCTCAATCGAGTTTTACACCAAGGTACTTGGGATGAAATTACTACGCCGTAAAGATTACCCAGAGGGAAAATTTACTCTTGCATTTCTAGGCTATGGTGAAGAAAGCAAGGAAACAGCAATAGAGCTAACCTACAACTGGGGCGTTGAAAGATACGAACTAGGAAATGGTTTTGGCCACTTGGCTTTTGAAGTTTCAGATGCGTATGCTTTCTGCGAAGAGGTTAAGAAAAACGGTGGCAAGGTCATTCGTGAAGCGGGGCCAATGAAAGGGGGCAACACCATCTTGGCGTTCATCACCGATCCCGATGGCTATTCAATCGAGCTGATTCAAAAGAAAGATTAATTTTACTTTGGACATTACAAGCATAACTCTCATCTTGCTGTTATTGGCCGCTGGATGGTTTTGGTTTAACGGCATGAGCGCGCTTGAAATAGCCAGAAATGCCGGCAAGCAGGCCTGCCTCAAAGCTGAGGTGCAGTTTCTTGATGATACAGTTGCCAGCACCAGCTTAGCTTTAGTTCGTAATGAATACGGCCGCAGAGTATTTCGCCGAACCTATCGCTTTGAATTCAGCGAAACGGGAAACTCTAGAATTGAAGGCAGAATTGTCATGCTGGGCGATAAAGTTGAATCACTCACCATGGATCCTTACCAAATCATGACAAATAGCATTGAACATCAATGAGTAGTATTTTGTTCAACACACTTAGTGCAACGAACGCTGAAGAAACCAAACATGATTCCGCTCTCAATACTTGATCTATCACCCGTCAATGAGGGTAGCGATGCTGCCCAGTCATTTCGCAATACGCTTGATCTTGCGCAACACGCTGAGCGCTGGGGCTATAAACGCTTCTGGCTTGCTGAGCATCACGGCATCCCCGGCATTGCCAGCGCCGCAACCGCAGTACTTATAGGGCATGTCGCCAATGGCACATCTTCCATTCGCGTTGGTGCAGGTGGGATTATGCTACCCAACCATTCGCCCCTCGTCATTGCAGAACAGTTCGGCACACTAGAATCGCTCTTCCCCAGACGAATTGATTTAGGCCTCGGTCGCGCGCCGGGATCAGACCAGCTCACAGCGCGCGCACTGCGCCGCAATCTGGCCTCAGATCCCAATCAATTTCCCCAAGATGTGATCGAACTCATGGGTTATTTTTCAGCAACGCAGCAAAACCCAGTTCGAGCGGTCCCTGGCGCAGGCTTGAATATTCCACTGTGGATTTTAGGCTCGAGTTTATTTGGTGCTCAGGTTGCCGCAAACTTCGGCTTACCTTATGCCTTCGCCTCACATTTCGCACCTGATCAAATGATGCAGGCTATTGGCTTGTATCGATCAACCTTCAAACCCTCCGCACATTTGTCCAAACCATACGTCATGCTCGGTTTCAATGTCTTTGCAGCAGATACCGACGAGGAGGCACAATTTCTCGCGAGCTCATTGCAACAAGCCTTTGTCAGCTTACGTAGCGGTCGGCCAACGAGCTTGCAACCACCGGTTGAAGGGTACTTGGATAGCCTCGCTCCACATCAGCGTGATGTGCTAGAAGAAGTGCTTACCTGCTCTGCCATCGGTTCAAGTGAAACAGTAAGAATTTCAATGTGTGAATTTATTGAGCAAACTGGCGCGGATGAATTAATGATCACCTCCCAGATATTTGATCACACCGCACGACTTCGCTCTTTTGAGATAAGCGCTAAAATACGCGACAACATCAACTAAAATTATAAAATAATAAACACCAACGCCGAGATTAATCATGCCAAAAATCACAACATTTTTCCCCAAAGCAGGCGAAATAGCCCATCACGGCGTGGTGCAAGCACCTGAGGATGCCTCAATCGAAGAAGCCGTTATGCTGATGGAGAGTAACAATCTAAGCGATGTCATCTACAGCATCGGACCAGTGCATGCCATCTTTACCGTTGAAGACTTGATGAAATATCGCCATCAAGGTCGCGATATGTCTGCCAGCCTAAATACGCTCACACATCTCCAATTAACTTATGTCAGTGAAGATGACAACATCCTCAATTTGTTGCCTCTTTTTGACGATGGTCACTGCCGCTATCTGGGTGTAAAAAATGCTGCTGGCGATTTAGACGGCATTATTTCTTACACGGATGTATTAGCTTCAGTTGACCCTGCAGTGATGATGGAACACAAAACATTGGCAGATGTCATTGGCAAAAGTCGTGTTGAAATGATCAGCGCATTCACCAAAACACAAACTGTACTAGAGCAATTAATCTATGTCGAAGACGCCATACTCATTGCCGAGAATGGCCTGTTAGTTGGCATTATCACGGCGAAGGATGTCATCAGGATGATTCGCGATAGCGTCGATATGTCACTTCCTATTCGTAGCTATATGACACAGCCAGTTAAAACAATCAGTCAGCGCGCGACCATTAAAACTGCGATTGAGCATCTCAAAGAGAATCACTATAAACGTGCAATCGTGGTTGATGATCACAATGATGTGATCGGACGCATTACACAGCGCGAACTGATTAGCATTACCTACGGACGCTGGGCTGAATTAATGAAGTTGCACGCCCATGAACTGGGTGAACTAGTACAAGTATTGGAGTCAAAAAACCTCAAGCTTCAACAGGAGTCAGTCACCGACCCGCTCACAGGGGCGGGGAATAGACGCTTACTTAATCAAACCATTGAAGCTGAGATTGGCCGATTTTATCGACACGAGATGTCAGCATTTTCCATCTTGCTGCTCGATATCGATTTCTTTAAAAAGATTAATGATGCGTTTGGTCATCCATTTGGCGATGAGGTACTCAAAACACTCAGCAGCCGGATAAAAAGACTTTTGCGCACCTCTGATGTTTTTGCGCGGTGGGGAGGTGAAGAGTTTGCCGTTTTATTACCCACCGCCGATCTAAAGGCAGCCAACATTTTGGCAGAGCGAATTCGTGCTGAAATCGCAGACAACCCCATATCAGAACACCATGTCACCGTGAGCATTGGTGTTGCAGAATACCAACGCGGTGAGTCGCAAGAAGCCTTGTTACAACGTGTCGATATTGCGCTGTATGAAGCTAAAAATTCTGGACGCAATAAAGTGGTAGCAGCAGATTAAACAGTTGGCGGACGAATTTTAGTCACATCACAAAGAATGCCTGCTTCAGCACCAACCATCAGCATCACTAATTCAGGCTTGCTGCGCAGTAGCGCGGCAATATCGCGGTAGTCATCGGGTAGCGCTGCATCATCCCAGCCATTGGCAGAATGTCGTGCCAAATTGACAGCAAGAACCACATTCCGAACACGTTGCTGAGTGCCACACTCATCATCCATCAGCGTTAAAAGCAATTCCGGTAGATGCCACGCTTTGACGAGCTGTTTTTGCAAATCATGGAAATTAAAGCCAAACACTTGTTCTTGTAGCGCAGTGGTGCGCAGGGTTTTATCAGCTTGTTGCATTGCACGAATATGCAGCATTTCTTTCGGTGCGAAGCACCACATCAACATGTCCGGCAGATCATGCAGCAAGGCTGCCACGCGAATATCCTCAAAGTGCAAATCGCTTAAGCGAACAGCCCAGTCGTAGGCATAAGCAGAAGCGCGATGCGAACGGTGGAAAACATGTAGTAACTGAATCAACGCTTCCATATCGTCCTTCAGCACGTCTTGCACCAAAGGTTGTGGTGGAATTTTGTCAAAAAAAGCACTCACGCCCATCATGATGAGGGCTTGTTCAACTTGCACTACTTCACTGGTCTGGCTGCGACGTTTATGCTGTTGCAAGTAGCGCAACACTTTGGCGGTAAGCATCGGATCAACAGCGATCACCTGAGCTACACTTCGTGCGCTCAACTTGTCTTCGTTTTCACGCAAGTGCGCTAAGTCGCGCGCGGTCTGTTTTAGCAAAGGAATTTCAACTTGGCTGAAAAAGATTACCCAGCTTTCTAAACTCTTTTTTTCTTGTTGCATAAAATCTCCCAACGTTATGCTTTTGTCAGCAGCTACAAATTAACTCTGCACTGCTAACGCACCAACACGTCCATCTAACGCTTCCATTTTAACGGCATGCCTAGGCAAAGTATCTTTCATCGCTTCAAGATATTGCCGTAGCGAAACTAATTCGTATCCCTGCGCTTTCCATCCTATCAGCAGTTGCTCAAAGACGGGCAACCATTTCCCCCCTTCTAGCTCGGCACGTAGCGTAAAGACATGTCCGCTATTGGGTGCATCTTTTGTATATGCTAATAAATGCTCGGCGACAGTTGCAGGGGTAATGCCCGGGCGCAACATCAATTCATCAAGCGTGGGCAAAGTGGTGGGAAGTTGCGGGCAAGCAATAATTTCTGCATCCCACGTAGGAATAAATGGATGTGTACCGCGCGTATCTGAAGCGTAATCAAAACCCAGTCGTTGCGTAAGACGTAGCGAATCTCGATTCACCTGCCAGCCTGCCGCCGCATGCGCTTTCGGCGGCTCGCCAAAAATCTCGGCAAATCGTGCTACGGCAAGCTCCATCTGCTGCTTGGTCCATTCTGCACTTTCATTGGCAGCCCGTTTGCGCCAAAGCATATTTTCATGACCATGCAACGCCACCTCAAAACCTTCATCGCGCACATTACGCAAAATTCCTGAGCAGCTATTACCAATATCAGGTGCGGGCAACAACGTACCGTAGAGCAAAGTGGCAATGCCGTAGTGCTCAATGCGTGACACGCGAGGTAGCCTAAATACACCGCGCCCGCTTCGGTCATGTCCCACCGTGAAGAAAAAAGTAGCCTTTACCTCATGGCGCTTAAGTAATTCAACTAATCTCGGCACGCCATCACGTGTGCCACGAAAGGTATCTACATCAATTTTTAAAGCAAGTTGCATATCAATAATCTATTTAAATTTAAACAAACGATATTGCCATTTTAACGACAACACTAAACAGGCGGCAGTGAGCGTGAATTGAAATAATCGGGTATTCGGAAAACCGCTGTCGTAATAAAACATCGACCATAGCGCCACAGTAGTCATCAACACAGCTAAGCCTCGCTGAAATCCAACATTCAAGCCCACTTGCCAGCGCTGCGCTAGCGCAATACCCAAAACAGCAGAGAGCCACCCCCCCAACATGCCACCCACCACATCTAATGGCCAGTGCACACCACAGGCAATACGCGATAGCCCCACCAAAATGGCTAGCACTAGTGCAAGCCCCTTAAACCAGCCAGGAGCGGCTTGCGCGCACACCAAACCTGCTAAAACGAAAGCAGTTGTAGTGTGGCCAGAAGGAAATGAATTGTGCTCTAACATCGGTCCGATCAAATGAAACGAACCTGCAGGTAACACTGCGAGAGGGCGCAATGAGGAGAAAAACTCTTTACCACCATGCGTCCAAAGCGTTGCGAATACCGCCGCTAAAAAAAACTGCCATGAAAGATCCGGTCGTCGTCCAATCAATAACAAAATGAACGCCAAGGCGAGCGTCGTGTCGCCAAAAACGGTCAGGTGGCTCCACCATGCATCGCCCGCGTTCAGCATCATGGCGTTGAGCCACTGAAACAGCGCAATATTGCTTCCCGTGGCAAGCAATACCGACAACGCCGCTAATGCAAAAATAGGGACCCCCCATCGCCACACTGTGTCTGCAAAATTATTTTTTAAATCCGTCACAGGCATAAAAAGAGAAAGTTGAAATCAGGGTCGAGGAGGATCGCATCGGCAACTTGTCGCGCAGTACGCATGTGGCAAACTGCCCTACTCCACCAGTTGTTGGCTTTGCGTCTGCCTCAGGCCACAATACTAAAATGCCGCGCGCGCCATTCTGCGGCGAACCAAACCACACATCAAATTGATCGTAACGATTATCCACGATCTGCACCGATGCTGGGCGAGCATACCAAGCCAAACGACTGCCGTAAGTCCAATTACTAGTAAAAAGTAATGGCGCAACTCCACCTGGCTCAGCGCTCATTTGCTTGCGTAACTCTTCACCATGCTGCGCCGCTTGCTTCCAACCATAAAGATCGCGCAGTGGGTTTTCATTCTCTTTAAACGGCATCCAAGGCGTCATAAATTCGCTAAAGATAAGGAGTAACGCCACCACTGAATAGGCAACTGAGATGCCTACTCCAATGCGTACCCACAACGATTGCCAATGACGATGAAGCCAATAGGCAGTCAACGGCGCAAGCCCTGCCCAACCTAAGGCTGTCCAATGCGGCAAGGTCATTTCGTACCCCCCCCCCCAACCAAACAGCAACAAAATCGGTAGTGCGAGAGACAAGCATAAGCGAACACTTGGCTCACGCCTTTGCCCCAGCGCAGCGATGATCGCTATCAATCCAAAAAGTACAATCCCCGGCCCATAAGCTATTAATTGTGCGGCTTGCGAAAGTAAAAATCGAGCCAGCTCCCAGCTCGGCTTACCCGTACCGTGATGCAATTGATAGAGGAACGAAATCCAATCGTGGCGATAATTCCAATAAAAAATAGGCAATATAATCAAAGCACTAACCGTGATCGCCAGCCAAGGCCAAAAACTACGTAACTGACGCCACTGCTTATTCAGTGCCAACGCCAACACCACGGTGGCAATCAAAGTAATGGCGGTATATTTTGATAGCGCTGCCAAGCCCAACAACACACCCAGCCACAGCCAGTGTTGTACATGCCCTTGAATCATGATGCTGTGTAAAGTCCACAACACCAGCAAGCCGAGCAATAACAAAGGTGAGTCGGGCAACATCGCCAAACCGACCAACTGCAACATCGCCCCTGATTGCAACAGGGCAACACTGGTGAAGGCAAGCCAAGGGGTTTCATGCGGGAATAAAACTAAAGTGATGCGATACAACACCAAGCTTGTAGCGCTAAATAGCAAAATCGGTACGACGCGCATCGCCCAATCGGAGTCGCCAAATTGCAAAACAACGGCCTGCAACCAACCGATCATCGGTGGATGATCGAAGTAGCTCCAATCCAAATATAGGCCATACAGCGCGTAATGAGCCTCGTCCACACTCAGCTCGATGCCATTGGCCGCGATCAAACGCAACAACGCACTGGCTGCAATCAACAGCAAGGTGGCCTGTAAGGGCGTTAAGCGCTTAAAAAAATCGAGCATGAAATTAAGATAGGCTGCAGAAGATGTTTAGGACGGCGCGGATTCTATCCCAACGCCCATGTACTTTGGCAGCTAGAAGACGACTAAGGGCTACTTTCTGAAAGAAGGCCCTATTTCATGTGAATGAATAACGAGAAAGGCTCAGTTGAGCGCGGGCTGATAAATTGGGTCTGCTGCACTCGCGGCGAGATGCGCTTGTCCTGTTGCGACGTCGGCAACTGATTTAATACGTTTGCGCTTCATCCCGAGCAAGGTTATCTCGTTGACGGCCGCTTTCACTTTAGCACTCAGTTCACGGCGCTCTTCTTCAGATAGTGCTTGACCGCCTTCTGGATAATGTAGCTGAATAAATAATGCGACATATTCGTTGAAGCGCTTTTCTATATTTTCAGCAAATTCAACTTCATTTACTGCATAAAAATTGCTATGAGCCATTTTGTAATCCTCAAGGAATCGCGACTCATTCAGTTTACGTACTCTCTGCCAAACTCAAGCTTTGAATAAAACGACTTTTCCGCCACATTTCACAAGTCGTGACGAATAGCTCAATTAATTACAAGTCACATCATCCAAAAATGAAAAATCTTGTGTCACTAACGCGTCGTCATAATCAGCCTCACATTCTTCCCAGCAAGAGTCGTCATTCAGCGCTTTGCGGGTCAAATGCTGTGGCACAAAATTTTCTGGCTCCACTGAGTTAATGAATGAACGAGCTACCTGTTTTTGATGTGTTTGCTGTGCTTTCATTTCCATCTCCTTTAATCAACGTGTTTGTGTTTCGATGGTTGAATTTTGAACAAACAGACGCGCAGGCAGAATCAGAGAATGGCTAATTCTTGTGTAGGAAGTTGCTGCGGAAATTTTGTAGGAAAAAGTCTTAAGGCGCTATGCGGGACATATTGCCATTATCCCGATCGGCGAGATTTTTAATGAGGAGAATAGAGGCAGAATTTCGCCAGTATTTATATTTCAGAGTTTTACTTGCTCAGCTTTTCTTGTACCTCAGCCCTTGCCCTGCCCCGCGCAAAGGTCACTTCCAGCATTGCACCAAGCGTAACTTGCTCGCTATCCACCACCACCTTGCCGTTGACATCGCGCACCACGCTGTAGCCACGTGCGAACACTTGGCTCGGATCAAGGTTCTGTAATTGTTGTTGTAGTGAGGTCAGACGTAAGCCGTGCCGCTCCATACTACGCGCCATCACTTCCTGTAATCTGCGCGCCAAATTCGTTTGGATAGTTTTTAATTCTGTTACATCGGGCTGCACGGCACGCAAGCGTTGTCGGAGTGCTTGCCAATGCCATTGTTGATGTTGAATGTTGTGCGCCTGCGCCATTTGCAGGCGTTGCTGCAACTGAACTAAATGTTGACGTTGTTGCTGCATACGTTGCGCAGGATGTACCAAACGTCGCTGCAGATAATCTAGTTGCTGCATGGCATTTTCAAAACGACGAGCAATTGCGCGCGCCAAATGCGTTGCGCTTTGTTGCAAGCGCTGAGACAACTCAATAGCATCAGGCACAGTTGCTTGCGCTGCTGCTGTCGGAGTTGCTGCGCGCAAATCGGCCACAAAATCGGCGATGGTGAAATCAGTTTCGTGACCCACGCCACTCACCACGGGAATACGGCTAGTGGCAATTGCCCGCGCCACCACTTCCTCATTGAACGCCCACAGATCTTCGATACTGCCACCGCCGCGACAGACAATTAGCGTATCGCACTCGCCGCGTTCATTTGCCAGACGAATCGCATTAGCGATTTTTTGGCCTGAGCCCTCACCTTGCACGGGTGTCGGGTACAACACGACGGGAACGCTCGGCATTCGATTCGCCAAAGTGCGCAACACATCTCGAAGCGCGGCGGCTTGCGGCGAGGTCACTATACCTATTTGCCGCGGTAAAAACGGCAGCGCACGTTTGCGCTCTTCATCAAATAGACCTTCTTGCTCAAGCTTGCGTTTGAGCTTTTCAAACGCCTCATACAAAGCACCTAGCCCTGCAGGACGCATTTTTTCCAGCGTTAACTGGAAATCTCCACGAGCTTCGTACAAGGTGGGTAGTGCCAACACCTCGACTTGCATACCGTTAGCAGGCTTCCAATCAAGATACTGGCTCTTGTGACGAAACATCACACACTTCACCTGCGCTTGCTCATCTTTTAGCGAAAAGTACCAATGCCCGGAAGCTGCGCTCACAAAATTAGAAACCTCGCCGCGCACCCACAACAAAGGCAAGCCGGCTTCAATCACCTGCTTCGCGGCAGCGTTAAATTCGCGCACACTCAACACTAAGTTCTTATCAATGTTCATTATTTTCTATGGGGTAAGTTTTACTTGGCTTGCACTCAATCCTAACATGCAGCCTTATCAAAATATTTGAGGCTGTCTTCATGCAATAACACAATGAACTGCAATTTCTTTTTTCGACAATGAGTTAGCAAAAATCAAGCTCATTTTTCACATTTTTTATCGAGAAATAGTCCGAATGGCATATTGACAAGAACAAATAATTCACAATGCCACTGGTTATCAGGGTTATCAGATATGCGCCGCGAAAATAAATTGCAACTTACGATATCTTATTGATTTTATTGAGTAATTTTATAGATTAAAAAATGAGCAGCAAGTAAAAAAGTGTTATTGGCTCAATGACTAAGCATTGCTCACCCGTAACTATCCACAAAGTTATCCACAGTTTTTGTGCATAAATATAAAACTGCTTACGCAGCGAGTAGTTAGCTCAAAACGCTAGTGCCTTACCGGATGATTCTTGCTCAATGAGGGACGACAAGATAGAGTTCGCACTTTAAAAATTTAAGCCAAGTCGGGAGAAGTTGCGTGATTACAATTATCGAAGCTGCAGGATGGCCCATCTGGTTTTTAATCGTTGCCTCTATTGTCGCTGTTGCGCTGATCGTTGAACGTCTGATGTTTTTGCGCAAAAAGAAAATAGTTCCTGCTGGGCTATTAGAAGAAACCGTGAAAGAACTAAAGCAAAAAGGCGTCACCCCGCCGATGCTAGCCAAGCTAAGTGAGAACTCCCCATTGGGCCGCGTGTTTGCCGCGGGCTTGAAAAACATCAAGAGCTCACCCGAGATCATGAAAGAATCCATCGAAGAAGCTGGCCGCGCCAGCAGTCACGAAATGGAGCGCTTCCTCACCACCTTAGGCACGATCGCTTCTATTAGTCCGCTGCTCGGCCTGTTTGGTACCGTAGTCGGCATGATCGAAATCTTCGGTGCGCAAAATGCGGGCGGTAGCAATCCTGCTGAGTTGGCTCACGGTATTTCAGTGGCACTCTACAACACGGCTTTCGGCTTGATCGTCGCTGTTCCTAGCATGATTTTTTATCGCCACTTCCGCTCCACCGTTGACAGCCTAATGCTAGAGATGGAACAGCAAGCCATTAAATTGGTTGAAATCGTACACGGCGAGCGCAAATGAACTTTCAACGTGGGCGTACCCGCGAAGAACCCGAGATCAATCTGATTCCCATGATTGATGTGTTAATGGTGATTCTCATCTTTTTGATGGTCACCACCAGTTACGCGAAGTTCTCGGAGCTACAAATCAACTTGCCACAAGCCTCGGGTGAAGAAGCGAACAACACGCCAAGCAAGCAAATTTATGTCGCTGTGGATGCCTCTGAGCAATACGCCATCAATAATGCACATGCCAATTTTAGTGGCATTGATAGCTTCGCACAGGCGTTGAAAAAAGCGGCCGGTGAAGAGGCTGAGCCTACCATCATCATTAGTGCTGATGCCAAAGCACCTCACCAATCGGTAATTAACATCATGGAAGCAGCACGGGTTGCCGGCTTTGGGCGCATCACCTTCACCACGCAAAATCCTGCCAAATAAAGCCTCAGTAGCGAGATGAACGGACTAGAAAAATACTGGTACCGAATTTCGCTACTGCATTTGCTGCTATGGCCGATCAGTGTGGTATTCGGCATCCTCTCCACGTTTCGTCATTTTCTGTACCTCACTGGCATTTTACGCAGTGTCAAACTCCCCGTTCCGGTCATCATTGTTGGTAACATCAGCGTTGGCGGCACCGGCAAAACGCCTTTTACCCTTTGGCTTGCGCAACAATTAATTGACGCTGGCTGGCACCCCGCCATCATCAGTCGCGGCTATACCAAAACCAAACAAGCAAAATTAATAACACCACATACCGTTACGCTTGGCTCATCACCCGATGTTGTAGGTGATGAGCCACTACTGATGGCACAACGAAATTTGTGCCCAGTGTGGATAGGCCGTAACCGACCCGCAGTCGCACAAGCCTTGCTGCAAGCCCACCCAGAATGCGATGTCATTTTGAGCGATGATGGTTTGCAGCACTATCGTTTAGAACGCGATTTGGAGATTGTGCTCATTGATGGCAATCGTCGCTTCGGCAACAACCTACTTCTGCCCGCTGGTCCTTTACGTGAACCTGTCGCCAGATTATTTTCCGCAGACATCCTGGTAACCAATGGAGGAGAAGCAAAAGCTGACGAATATTCAATGCAGCTTGGCGGATCTCAGTTTTACAACTTACTTAACCCAACAACGGTAATTAACGCAGCTGATTTTGCAGGGCAACGTCTGCATGCCATCGCTGGCATCGGCCACCCAGAACGCTTCTTCAATCACCTCAAACAACTGGGTCTAGCGCCTCAAACACACGCCTTTGCAGACCATCATCAGTACAGCAGCGCAGACCTTAAGTTTGAAGATGCCGATGCCATACTCATGACCGAAAAAGATGCGGTAAAATGCACCGCATTCGCCACCGAGCAATGCTGGGTGTTGCGCGTAGATGCAAAAATCGATCCGGCTCTCGCCCAACTTATTATTAATAAAATAAAATCATAATGGACGCAAAACTTCTCGAAATTCTGGTCTGCCCACTGTGCAAATCTTCCCTTATTTACCGCAAAGCCGAGCAAGAACTGATTTGCAAAGCCGATAAATTAGCCTATTCGATTCAAGACGGCATTCCTGTCATGTTGGCTGACGAAGCACGCAAACTTTCTGCGGAAGAAATCGAGAAACTTTGATGCTCGCGTTTCACGTCGTCATCCCTGCCCGCTTCGCTTCTACTCGCTTGCCGGGTAAACCATTGCTGGATATCGGTGGTAAGCCGATGGTTATCCGTGTTGCCGAACAAGTAGCTAAGTGTGGTGCACAACAAATCATCATCGCAACGGATCACCCGCCTATTCTCGCCGAGGCAGAAAAGCATGGTTACAAAGCTTGCATGACGCGCGTTGACCACACTAGTGGCACCGATCGCATCGCTGAAGTAGTGGCGCAACAGGGCTGGGCAGACGACACCATCATCGTCAACGTACAGGGCGACGAGCCATTGATTCCACCCACGCTGATTCGCGCCGTGGCGCAACACCTGCACGATCATCCTGAGTGCGCCATCGCCACAGCCTGTCATCCCATTCACGACGAAGTGTCGATGCGTAATCCCAATATCGTTAAAGCAGTCACCGACAAAGATGGCAACGCGCTGTATTTCAGCCGCGCGCCAATCCCTTATCCACGTGATGCTTTTGCTCAAGGAGCAGGACTACCCGCTGACTTTCCGGTGCTACGCCACATCGGCATTTATGCTTACCGCGCGAGTTTTTTGCGCGAATTTGGCAAACTGGAACCCGCCGCCATTGAACAAATTGAAGCACTGGAACAACTCCGCGCCCTATGGCACGGCTACAAAATTGGCGTCACCATTACACAAGATGCACCACCCAGCGGCGTAGATACCGAAGCTGATCTTCTCACCGCACGAGCACTATTCGAATCATCACTAAAACAGGGAGCAAAATCATGAGACTTATTCTTCTAGGCGCACCAGGTGCAGGCAAAGGCACACAAGCCACTTTCATCAAAGAAAAATTTGGCATCCCACAAATTTCCACTGGCGACATGTTGCGCGCCGCGGTTAAAGCTGGCACTCCGCTCGGCGTGGCCGCAAAAAAAATCATGGATGCGGGTGGTTTAGTTTCTGACGAGATCATCATCAATTTAGTGAAAGAGCGCATCAAAGAAGCGGATTGCGCTAACGGCTTTTTGTTCGATGGCTTCCCACGCACCATTCCGCAAGCACAAGCCATGAAAGACGCTGACATCAAGATCGACTACGTGGTTGAAATTGACGTTGCCGATAGCGAAATTATTCAACGCATGAGTGGTCGCCGCGCTCACTTGGCATCCGGTCGCACTTATCACGTGGTGTTTAATCCGCCAAAAGTGGCTGGCAAAGACGACGTGACGGGCGAAGATTTAGTGCAGCGCCCCGATGACGCAGAAGAAACCGTGCTCAAACGCCTAAATGTTTATCACGAACAAACCAAACCGCTGGTGGATTACTACACAAGCTGGGCAAAGTCAGGCGATGCTAAAGCACCAAAAGTGGCGCATGTTCCTGGCGTAGGCAGTGTTGAGTCGATTCGTGATAAAGCCTTTGCGGCATTGCAGGGTTAACAATGAACAAGCCCGTCCTCACCCTTGAAGATGCGAAGCGAGTCGCTTCGGCTGCTGCCGCTGAAGCTCGCGCCAACGAGTGGAAAGTAAGCATCGTCATCGTCGATGACGGCGGGCATCTCTTGTATTTAGAGCGCGAACATGACACACGCTTCGGTAGCGTAGAAACCGCCACAGCAAAAGCGCATATGGCAGCAGCGCTTCACATGGCCACTAAAGTCTCCGAGGATGCGGTAATGAACGGCCGGTTGATTCATCTGGCTTTGCCGGGAGTCATTCCTGCAGAAGGCGGTGTGCCACTGATGCGGAATGGCATCGTCATCGGTGCAATCGGTATTAGTGGTGTGCGCTCCGTGCAAGATGGACAAATCGCCGCGGTGGGTGCAAACGCTTTGTAATTGCTAGTCCACGGCGGAGGTGCTGAGTTCAAATTTCATTTCTTGAATTTTCGACGGCGCTAAAACTGACTGGTAAAAAGCGACCATGCGCTCAGCTTGCTTGCTGGCAGACCACCCATGCGCATATTCGCGGCCCGAAGCACTTAAACGCTCAAGCGCGCCGGCATCTCCCAACAACTTCACCACAGTTTGCGAAAATTCATTCAGTTCCTCTTTGGCAATCCAAACGCCCAAGCCATCACATAGAACATCTTTAGTACCCAGCTCAGCCGTTGAAACAACAGGCACGCCCTGCGCCATTGCCTCTAGCAATACTAGCCCTTGAGTCTCGGTACGCGAGGAGAAGATGAAAATATCAGCAGAACGATAGCAACTATTCAATTCAGTATTGCGATCCAAGTAACCGATAAATTTGACCTGTTGTTGAATCCCCAGCTGCGAGACCTCCTGTTCTAAGCTAACTTTGGCTGGACCTTCACCCGCAATCACGAAAAGTACATTTGGAATTTGCTTGCTAACTTGCTCGACCACCTTCAGCAAAAATCCAATATTTTTTTCATGTGCGACACGTCCCACGAAAAGCAACACGGGTTGATCTTTTGGGATGCCGTGTTTATTTCGAAACGCTTCACGATCACCCAGCACAAAACTCGCTGGCTCAATCCCCGTTGGGATCACCTCGGCCTGAGAAGTAACTCCATATTGACGCAATATGTGGAGCATAGGATGCGACGGCACCACCATCCCATCCAAGCTATTTCCCTGATGGCGCGAAAATCGTTGCGCGATTTTTTGCATAATTTTCTTCGGCACGATAGGAATGTAGTGATACAAATATTCTTCAAAGAAAGTGTGATAAGTCTCCACACAGGGAATATCTAAAAGCTTAGATAATTTAATGCCGAGGTAATGCGCCACAAACGGCGTTTGCACGTGAATCACGTCATATTGTTCAGCGCGAAGCTTATCGAGCTGTTGCATCACCCATTTAAAGTTCATTAAACGATCTTCAGGGTCGAACGGAATCTGCCTTGACGGCACGCGCGTAACACCAGCCTCATCAGCAGTTTCTTTTTGATAATCCGGCACAATCAAGTGCACCGTATGACCTTGCGCACGTAAGTTGCGGCGGAATGTTTCGATTGAAGTCGAAACACCGTTTACGCGGGGGAAATAGACATCCGAGATAAATAGAATTTTCATTAGTGCGTCCTCAGTAAATTAAGTGGTTAAGCCAGTGTTGCGATGGGCTGCGGCACAATGGCATCCCAGTGAATCAGCTCCATCCGTCCATCTAAGTGTTCGACAATCGCGGTACAGCTATCCACCCAATCACCGCAATTCAAATAGGTCAGACCATCCACCTCTTTAATCATCGGCCAGTGGATATGCCCGCAAATCGCACCATCTAAATTCAAATCACGCGCATGGCGAATGACCGACTCTTCAAAACTAAATATGAAATTAACTGCGGTCTTGATTTTGCGTTTTGCATAACCCGCTAACGACCAGTAACCGGGGCGCTTAAAAGTTCTGCGTAGCCAAGACAGATAAATGTTCAGACTCACCAAAAAGTTGTATGCCATATCGCCGAGAATCGCGACCCACTTATGATGTAGCGTCACCTGGTCAAACTCATCACCGTGTATCAGCAAGTATCTTTTGCCATCTGCCGCAATGTGAATGTGTTCACGCACAACCTGCACATCGCCAAACGAAGAACCCACATATTCGCGGATAGCTTCATCGTGATTACCGGGAATAAAAAATACTTTTTCGCCATGACGCGCACGACGTAGCATTTTTTGCACAAAAGTATTTTGCGCAGGCGACCAATGCACGCCTCCTCGGCTCATTGCCCAGAGATCCACAATATCGCCAAGCAAAAACATATTTTCAGAAGAGTAAGCTTTGAGAAATTCGAGGAGGTGATGCGCTTGGCAGGCCTTCGTGCCAAGGTGAATGTCGGAGAGAAAAATCGATCTAACTTGTTTAGTATCTGGATTCTGCATACCCACAGAATCGCATGCGAATATTGCAACAAGATGACCAATTTGTTGCTGTAATATTAAATATATCTATTTGTTTTTATTGAGTTCTTTGAGATAGGAAAAGGCACCCGAAGGTGCCTCTTTCAATTCTAATTGCTTACCCTCGCAAGGAGGGCGAGTGATTAGAAGGAGTGAACTACACCAGCACCCATTGCTGTTTGAGTAGAACCTGCGTTAGAGCCAAACTTAACTGCACCGTTAAACCCGTAGGCACCTGCCGTGTCGTTTTTCAACGAAGTGTAAGCAGCAAAAAGCTCTGTACGCTTAGAGAAGTTATAACCGTAACGCAGTGTTGCTTGAGTAGCACCTGTAGCGGCAAGATTAGTTTCACCTGCTTTTGCATAACTCAAAGCAATGCTGCTGGTACCCAATTTATACTGAGCTGCAACTTCAGTGTTGTTCTGAGTGTAGCTTGCAGTTGCAGAAGTATTTACCTTAATAGCTTCAAGTGCAACACCAAGCCACATGTCGCCCATCGTATAGCGAGCAACTAGACGGCTAGCAGTGTCACTCGTATCTTGAATAGAAGCGTCTGCACGAGTTTCGTAAGCTGCCGATACATAGATCGAATCAACATCATAGGTTGCCGCTGCTGAAATGTTGGCTTGTTTCTTGTTTGCAGAAGCTGGGGTACCCGAAGTTGTACCTTCTTCTGGGCTGTATGAAAGATTAACTTTCAAACCGCCAAGAGATGGAGACCAGTATTGTGTAACGTTTTTTTGACGTGTATCAAAGTTTACAGATCCGCCATTTGCGCGACCAATCAGATTGTAAGTACTGAATACAGTGGTGTTATCAAACAACTCAATTTTATTTCGAGCCACTTTGAATGGGGTATCCCACATACCAAGCATGACTGTACCGAAACCACCTTCTAAACCCACACCGCTGTTACGTGTCCCGTCTGCTGCACCAGAACCATTATTGCCATCGGTATCAAATTGAACTTCATATTGGAACCAGCCTGACAAACCATCACCCAAATCTTCTTTGCCTTTGAAACCCAAGCGAGAAGCGTTAGTTTGCACACGTGTAGCACGGCTAAGAGCAGATTTGTCATTGCTAACTGTTTCAATGTCCAAAATTGCCTTGCCGTAAACAGTGATATTTGCGTTGTCAGCAAATGCAGGCGCCGAAAAAGCTGCTGCAATTGCCAAAGCGATAATTTTCTTTTGCATCTTAATAAAACTCCTTAACGTTAAAGTTGTTTTTACCAGCAGAGCCGGCAAATCAAAATTCCCTCGAGTGAGAATTCGGCGCGAATTATTCCGCATAAAATCAAAAAACGAGGGTTGTAATAAAAATTTCACGGGGGCGTTGTAAGTGAGCAACATCAAGGCTTGTGTCATCACGCTGTAATAATATTTTGCTAGTTAAACCACTGCGCTGTATGCATTGAAGTATTGGGTTGGTAGGTTGTGATTCATCCAAACGAGGTTAGAAAATCGAAGTTAAAGCGTCGGAATGCACCCGCAAGGAGTAGACTTTTAAAACTTACGGTCATAAATAGCGCCGATATTTCAATAGGTTAAGCTGCTTTTTCCATCGCCTGAGCTTCTTGTGTAGCTGTTAATGTAGCTGATCCCGTAGGTAAATTAACGACCTTTGCAAGATGCTTACTACCCAAGTGTGCATAGATCAGTACGCTGTTAATGTTTGCCCAACCACCTAACTCTTTCAGTTCAAGCAGTGTCGTTCCATTCTGGACGTGCCAAGATGCCCACGTCTTTCGGATGTCATGCCAACGGAAGTTGCTTATTTCCGCAGCTTTCAATCCTGCATACCAATCAGGGCGTGACGTTTTATCAGTCGGCTTACCATTGTGTACAAAAACATACTCGTCATGGTTGCCCTTCTGCGACTCAATCAACTTGATTGCGACCTCACTTAACGGTACAGGAATCGGTCTACGCATTTTTGCATCACACGCATTAACCCACGCCTGCTTATTTGCCAAATTCACCTGAGACCACTTCAAATGAGTTGCATTCGACATCCGCAAACCCGTTTGAAAACTGAATTCAGCCAGAACCGCCAAGTACGGGGGTAATGCTGCCACCAGCCTATCTGCTTCCATACGCGTGATAAATCGCAAGTTGACTTCCGCTGAAGGAAACATTCGAACATTGGGTGCTTTGTCCAACCACTCCCAAATCACCGCCTGTCTCAATATTGCCCTCACCGGTTTCATGATGCAATTCACGGTCGCTGGCTGCACCTCTTCTGTCAACTTCGTGTCGCCAATTTCAACCAGCATCGCGCGATTGATCTTGGAAATATCAACACCTGACAAATAGGGATGAAGCCATTTCAGCACTGAACGATGGGGGGCCGATGGTTTTTCAATCAGTTTTTCAGCGTAATACTTTACGACTGCATCTTCCCAGGTATGAACGGGTTTTAAAACCTGTTCGGCCTTGTCCATCAGTTCTACTTTAAGCCGTACTTCAAACTCTTTGGCTTCCTTGCGTGTTACAGCCCCAGTAGACTGTTGTATGAGCTTGCCTTTGACGGTGAACTTACACCAGATAAATGGGGAGTTTTTTCTTTGGTAAAGTGACATGGTTTAATTTCCTTTTCATGTGCACCTTCCAACACCAGCGGTGTGGATTGTGCTCTGTAGTGCGCGACTAGGTCAACATCAAAAAAGCGCCAATTTTTACCCACCTTAAAAGCAGGAATTTCACCCCGACGCGCCATGCGCTGCACCGTTTTAGGGTGCAGCGAATACAGAGCACAAACTTGCTCAACAGTTAGCGGGGTTGGCACGACTTGCAACAAGAACTAAATTCTTAAAAGAATTTCTGAGGGATGAGGTTGGGATAAGGCAGGTAAAAACATGCTTGGATTTTAGTGATCATTGCGCAGCTCCTTGTCAAATAAAATCCCAGTGAACCGTACATATTTAAAATTATCAAGCAATTGAATATAAGCGATATTTTTACCAATCTTGTATCAAGACGATGCTTCAAACATAGGCTGTTAAACGCAAAAAATGGCGGTTTATTTCAAATAATATTCGCGGCAGATGTGTTTGCCGCCTGAGCAAAAATAATGCGTTAAAACGAAAATCCCCAAAACTGGGGTTTTTTTTACTTTACTGCGTGCATTGCGGGTTTGTTGTTTTTGATTTCGATTTCTGTTTTTTCAATCGGCTCTCCAGTGACGAGAGCGAGAACTAGTAGAATTATCTTTGCCATGTTTTTTCTCCAAGAGCAGCAAAAGTGCCGCCTCGCCGGAATGCGACGAGTCCCGCGCTGAAAGCCGGGGATGGAAAATGCGAACGTCAAAGGACATGACAGAGCGAAGCGCCCAACCTTGGCTGGCGTGGCTTTTGAAAAGAGAGCTTCCAGCCACGAGGGACGAGGAGCAGGGGGTGGCACGCTTTACTGTTTTGGAGATATGGCTAAGTTCTTACGTCACGCCTTCATTGCAAGACGCATTGAAATGCTGTGTAGAGGACAAAAATAAATTCGCTTCTCGCAGTGAAAGTTTCATTGATTTATGGAATGAGTTTTACGAATGCTTGCGCAAGTGAAGGGCTGCCAAAATTATTTGGCGCAACTGGCATTGGCATTAGATGAATTTGGTTTCGACTAAGAGTTAAGGCCGTTGCTTTTGAGTGGTGCTCAAGCGATTGAGGGAGTGGCGATGACCGCTGGGCAAGCCCGATTCGATTGAGCGCAGGGCACGACTCGATTCATGTCTTCGGGCTCGCCATGCAATGTGGAGCCTGCCTTTGACTTATCGCTTGAAGAGAGGTGTGCAGAAAAAATCGAATTTGATGGCGGCGGTCGAAATGCTGATGAAGCGTTTGCGCAAGCAAGAGGGTGAATGAGCATGAAGGTCGCTGGTGAAAATAGCGATTGCATGGAGCGCACTTCTCAATGACGTTGGTCTCGCCTCGTATGAGTGGAGCCTGCTGTTGACTTGTCGCCTGAAGAGAGGTGTGCGAAGTGGATTAAGCGTAGTCGAGAAATTGTAGCGAGCGCCCCGAACTCAGTTGCTGAAATGAGCGAAGCGACGGTAAGCAATGGTAAGGTGGCAGAGAGACGGAAATCGAGCGATGCGCAAGAGAACGCAGTCTCACGTCTCTGGTTTAAAGGCTCGCCATGAAATGTTGAGCCAACAGTTTTTATGAGGGGAAGGACGTATTTATTTCACAGCGATTGTGTTTTTTAGTTGCAGGATAGCTGACGGTCGCGACCGATCACAAACGACCCTAAAGAGTCATTGCCGTCCGTCCGCTATCTGGCAATTCAATTAATGAAAGTTCTATGACAGCCTTGCGGCATAGAATATTGAAGAGCATCGGGCAGGTTCGTGGACTTTGGAGACAAACACTAATCTCTAAAAAACGTACAGCGAAGTGACTCCAACTCTATAAATGCTACCTGCAAAATTGTAATTGGTCGTGGTAACAGCACCTGTTGTACCGCTTACTTGATAGTTGTACCCGTTCTCAGCAAACAGACGCAAAGTTGAATGACGCGATAGATCGTATTGCAAACCCAACCCATAAGGTACAACGGACATATTAGTTACGAGATGTGAGATATTTTGATCATCGTCCTACGGCTATCTGAAGAAAATCGGTTGATCAAAGTTTTTCGCTATTGCATAAAACCCGCCACCGTCCCCTTGCGGGCAAAACGATAGCGGGGTACTGCACTCATCATGACCGCCCGTGGACGCCCTCGCGCACGCTCGCTACGTCCGTGAACGTAGCGACTCTGGCATTGGAGGGCATACTGGCTAGACGAACCCGTTGTTGTTGTTCCGGTTCGTCGGTTCGTTGTTGTTGCGGTTCGCCGCACGCACGTTCTGCGGTTTGTTGTTCCAAGAGCCGCCACGAAGCGCACGCCCAACTAGCGGGCGGTCAGGCTCCCGCGCCGGGTCAAACCACCCGCCGCGAAAGAGGATACGGCGCAAGCGCCAAGTATTCGCATGTTCGGCATGTGCAATCCAGCTCTGCACACGCTGTTGAATTGCTTCGGCTTCGATTGTGCCCACGCGCCACTGGTCGCGCAGACCGCGCAGCCGATTGCGAAAGCGGCGCACGTTTCCTTCTGGCAATCGGCGATAACCATTGCCATGCAACACCAGCCCCAAAAATTCGGCAGGTTCGGCACAAGCCACAATGCGTGTTTTACGGGGATGCAACACCATCCGCCGACCTTCCAAATAGCGCGCAATTTGTTGCTGCCAGTGCGCCAGCATCGCCGTGTCATCGTGAAAAATCGCAAAGTCATCCACGTAACGCACATAGCCCTGCACACGCAACACCTCTTTCACAAAATGATCCAAACCATTGAGATAAATATTGCCAAACAATTGACTGGTCAAATTACCAATCGGCAGCCCTCGCCGCCGTTGATAGGGCGCAAACAAATCGTCACTGGGGAAAATTAAATTGACGGGTTCCTGCGGATTCGATCCGTCGATGATCGCATCCATCAAACCCAACGTCGGCTCGCAGGCAATGCGGCGACGCAAATCAGATTTCAAAATTTCATGGTCAACCGAAGGGAAGTAGCGATAAATATCGCAACGCAATACATGCGCGTAGCGATCCCGATAATGTTCATAACGCGCAATCGCACGATGCGTGCCAAAACCTTTACGATTGGCGTAACTATCATCAATAAACCCCCGCTCAAAAATCGGCGCAACCACATTGCACAAAGCATGATGTACCACGCGGTCGGCGAAGGGTGCAGCGGAAACCATACGCGGCTTCGGCTCACGCACATCAATAATGGTGTAACCGCCGCTACGCCATGAGCCATCCAGCAACATCCGCTCAATACGTAGCAAATTTTTTTCGAGATTCGCCATAAAACCCGCCGCACCCGGCTTGCTGCGCTTGCCGCAAATGGCGCGTTTCGTCGCCTCGTGCAAGGTGCGAAAGCTGGCGATGTTGCCAAACAAATCAAAATGCTTTGCAGGCATAAACTCATTTTACCTCTCGCATATCTTCAACCACCACGCTCCCTCCCTTTCAAGGGGGGGAGCTAGGGGCATTTGTGCGCGCAATGGCTCGGGGAGTTCGCACCGTTCCCTCCCCTTGAAGGGGAGGGAATTTAAGCACGTTGCGTTTTTATCCAGCCGCCGACCATGCGACCAATTTCATCCAAGGCACGGGCGGAAAATTCATAGCGGCGCATATCCATACAATGCAAATCGGTGGCAAGGCGCAACAGAATGCGCAATTTTTCCAGCTTCATATTCACCTGCACCAAGAGCGCCTGACGATCACGGCGATAGCTCGCCTCAACTAACCCTTCCAATATATCCAGCGCGGCATTTTGAATGCGTTCGCCCAATGAAAATTTGTGTGAGCGCGGAAATTTTTCCACCGTGGGCATCAGCCACAGCAAGAATTGGTACATCTTTTCCAGCGATGGGCCCGTCATTCTCGCAGCGCTTTGTTCGTTCATTTTTTATTTCGTTGGGGGCTGCACCCCCAAACCCCCTTCACACAAAAACTGCTCTCTGTCGACTCTTTCACCGCACCACTTGCAAGAGGTAAAGGGGTAAAGAACCAAGAGGTAAGCTTCCGTTTTACGGAAGCGTCCTGGCTAGACGAAACCCGCTGTCGTCGCTCCGGCCCGTCGGTTCGTCGCTGCCGCGGCTCGCCGCACGCACGTACTGCGGTTCGTAGCTCCAAGAGCCGCCACGAAGCGCACGCCAGTCGTTTTTATCGTCGTATTTGTTTTCCATCCACTGCCATAGATTACCGCTCATGTCATATAAGCCGTAGCCGTTCGCTTGTTTTTGTCCTACGGGGTGGGTGGCACTGTTGCTGTTTTCCTTGTACCAAGCGACGGCATTGATGTCGTTGCTACCGCAGTATTCAGTCTGGCTACCGCCGTAGCAGGCGTATTCCCATTCGGCTTCGGTCGGCAGACGATATTGCTTGCCGGTTTTTCTAGCTAGCCAAGATACATAGGCTTGCGCGTCGTTCCAATTAACACAGGTGACAGGATGATTGTCGTCTTGGCTAAAGTTGGGGTTACGCCAGTTATAGCCCGTTTTCTTTTCCCATTTATCGGTAAATACATAGCATTCATTGCCTGCGTCGTAGCCGGTCTCGCTGACAAATTTGGCAAACTCGCCACGCGTAACGTGATATTTGCCCATTTCATAATTCTTGCCGGGGATACGCACCATCGCAGGACCTTTGCCTGCATTCTTTGAGGCTTCGGCTTGTTCGCGTTTCTGTCGAGCTTCTTCGGCCAGTTGTTCGCGCCGCTGTTTAGCCTCCAAGTCGGCTTCTTCTTTTTTGAGTTTGCCGAGGCGGGCGTTGGCGAAGCCTGCAAAGCGTCCGTTCGGATAGCTTTGCAGGTAGCGGTTGAAGCTAGCTTCGCTGTTCTCTTGTTGGGCAGTGTCCCAAGCGCTTTGTTCTTGTTGTTCTTGCACGACTTGGGCGGCTTCTTTGAGTTTCTTGATCTTGGCTTTGGCAAAGGCGATGTATTTGCCTTTAGGGTAGCTGTCTAAATAAACTTGGTAGTCGTCTATGGTGTTGCCCTTTTGCGCTTCGTTCCAAGTGATGCTTTCGGGGTCGGTGCCTTTAACTGCGGACGAGGCAGGCTCGGGTGTGAGGTTGGCGGGGGCGCTCGCCACCACGGGTGCCGCGGGGGCAACTAGGGCGCTGAGCTCTTTGAGCTTATCTACCACATCGGAGGCATCGCATTTTTTGCAGGTCAGCGTTT
>JBAXEJ010000030.1:0-30489 GCA_037140475.1 Gallionellaceae bacterium | reverse complement strand
TACCTTTATTTCGCCAGCAAAGAGCAGTTGTTTAAAGAAGTTATTCAGCAAGGCATTGTGCCGGTGCTCGATCAAGGCGAGGCGATGTTGGCTGAATATGAAGGTGATGCGCGCTCGTTGCTACAGGCGATGTTGCTACGTTGGTGGGAACTGATCGGTGCGACTGAGTTGGCGGGCATCCCTAAGTTGATGATTGCTGAATCAGGCAACTTCCCAGAAGTGGCGCAGTATTATTTTGAGAACGTCATCTTGCGCGGACGTGGCTTGATTCGCCAAGTGTTGGAGCGTGGCATTGCTGCCAAGCAATTTCGCTCGATGGATTTAGAAACATCCATCGACGTGATTATGGCGCCGCTATTGATGTTGACCATTTGGCGCCACTCGTTAGAGCCGTCTGCCTGCGGCCAGCAAGACCCCGCCACCTATTTAAGTACCCATATTGATTTGTTATTGAATGGCCTGTTGGTCAAGGAGAAATGTAAATGAAACGCTCGTTCATATTCGTGCTGTTGCCGATTGCGCTGGTGGCGTGTGGCAAAAAAGAAGAAGCGGCTCAGGCAAAAGCTGAGCGGCCTGCTTCGACAATCGTCATCGGCGCGATCAGTGCAGATAGCGGCAATATTTATAGCGGCGAAATTCGGGCACGTAACGAACTCTCGTTAGGGTTTCGCCTCGGTGGCAAGATCGTTGCGCGCTTGGTGGATGCGGGCGCAGTGGTGAAAGTAGGGCAGGTGCTGGCGCGCCTTGATCCAGCGGATACAGCGCTGCAAGAAAGCTCCGCGAATGCGCAGTACCGTTTAGCTGAAGATGAGGCCAAACGCTTTCGTGAGTTACGTGCCAAGGGTTTTGTGAGCCAATCGGCGTTGGATGCCAAAGAGGCATCATTGAAATCCGCAGCTGCACAGGCTGGGCTGGCGCGGAATCAAGCAGGCTATACCAATTTAGTGGCAGATCGCGCGGGGGTAGTTGTCGCAACTCTAGCAGAAGTTGGGCAGGTCGTTGCAGCCGGTCAATCCGTGGTTCGCGTGGCGCAAGATGGTGAGCGTGAGGTGGCAGTGGCAATACCTGAATCACGTTTCGCTTCGCTCAAAGTGGGCATGCCGGCAGAGATTGAGTTAAGTGGCGATAGCGCAGAGCCAAAAAAATACAGTGGGCGTTTACGTGAGCTTTCACCCGCCGCTGACCCCGCAAGCCGCACTTATCCGGCGCGAGTATTGTTGACGAATGGCGACGCCAGCCTAGCCTTGGGCATGACGGCGCATGTGCGCTTCAGTGCCGCCGATAAAAAGAATGGTTTCCTTGTGCCGGTTTCGGCCATTTTTCAGCAGGGTGAACATGCCGCCGTGTGGGTAGTGGGTCAAGATAAAACGGTGATGCTGCGCCCCGTAACCGTTGCCGCCTATCGCGATGAAGGCGCACAAATTTCAGCGGGTGTTGCGGAAGGTGAGCGCATCATCAGTGCCGGTGTGCATAAGTTAACTGCCGGCGACAAAGTGCAAATTATGGACAGTGGTAAGGCGCAATGAAGATGCCTAATCTTTCTGAATGGGCGCTTAAACACCAGCAGATGGTGGTGTATCTGATGATCGTATTGTCGGTCGCAGGTGTTTTGTCTTTCTTTAATTTGGGACGATCGGAAGATCCCGCCTTCACCATTAAAGTGATGGTGGTGCGTACGCTATGGCCGGGTGCAACAGCGCAAGAAGTTGAACGTGAACTCACCGAGCGTATCGAGAAAAAACTGCAAGAAACCCCTTGGGTGGATGTGCTGAAGTCAGCATCAAAGCCGGGTGAGTCACTGGTATTTGTGCAGTTAAAAGACTACACCGTGAAAGAAGATGTACCGGAATCTTGGCGTCAGGTGCGCAAGAAGCTAGACGATATTCGCCACACTCTGCCAGCCGGTGTGCAAGGACCTTTCCCGAATGACGAGTTTGGTGATGTGCAAATGAATATTTTCGCGCTCACCGGTGATGGCTACGACCTCGCAGAATTACGTCGTCACGCAGATCGTATCGCGCTGGAGTTGCGCCGCATTCCGGATGTAAAGCGTGTTGAGTTGATCGGCGTGCAAGATGAAAAGATTTTTATTGATGTATCGCCGAAGCGTTTTGCCAGCTTGGGTCTCACGCCGCTGCAAGTGGCCGATGCGCTGCAAAAACAAAACGCCGTGGGCCCAGCCGGATTTATTGAAACCAATAGCGACCGCATTCGCATGCGGGTAACGGGCGCATTCGACAGCATTGAAAAAATTCGCAATACCGATTTGCTGGTGAATGGTCAGCACTTTCGGCTAGGCGATATTGCCAAGGTGAGTCGTGGTCTAGTTGACCCACCCAGCCCGCAGATGCGCGTGGATGGTCAGCCTGCAATTGGCATGGGTGTGGTAATGGACAAGGGCGGCAACGTCATTCAGCTTGGTGAAAACTTAAAGCGTGAAATGACCAAGCTTGAAGAGCAACTGCCCTTGGGCATTGATGTGCATGTGGTGGCGAACCAACCCGCAGTGGTGCAAGGCTCGATTCAATTATTTCAAAGCTCATTAGCCGAAGCAATTTTGATCGTGTTGGCGGTTTCATTCTTGAGCTTGGGCTGGCGCACCGGCATGGTGGTGGGCTTGTCGATTCCGCTGGTGTTGGTGATTACCTTCTTCGTGATGAAAATGCTGGGGATTGATTTGCAACGCATTTCGCTCGGTGCATTGGTCATTGCACTCGGCCTGCTGGTGGACGATGCCATCATCGCGGTGGAAATGATGGTAGTGAAAATGGAGCAGGGCTGGGATCGCATGAAGGCGGCGACGTTTGCTTATACCTCGACCGCATTCCCGATGTTGACGGGCACTTTGATTACTGCGGCAGCCTTTACCCCAGTGGGATTTTCTAAATCGGCGGCGAGTGAATACACTATTTCGATTTTTCAGGTAGTGACTATTGCACTGCTCACCTCATGGATTGTGGCGGTGGTGTTTACCCCATTTATTGGTTATAAATTACTCGACCCGAAAAAGCTTATCGAGCAAGCGCAAAAGCACGGCGAAGATATTTACGACACGCCGTTTTATCGCCGCTTCCGTGCGCTGGTGACATGGTGTTTGCGCAATCGCTGGAAGGTGATTGGTGCGACGGTGTTGATCTTTATTTTGTCGATGGCAATGTTCGGCAAGTTTGTGCAGAAGCAGTTCTTCCCCGCCGCCAGCCGCTTGGAATTGATGATTGACGTGTGGCTGCCGCAAGGCGCATCGCTTAAAGCAACCACGCGCGAGGTGCATCGTATTGAGGCTTTACTCAAAGGCGATGAAGGCGTTGATTATTATTCGTCTTATATTGGCAACGGCGCACCGCGTTTCTTTTTGTCTTTAGATCAACAACTGTTTGCGGATAACTTTGGTCAATTTGTTATCGTGACCAAAAATCTGGAAGCGCGAGAGGCAATCAAAAAACGTCTGGAAACGAAATTTGCTGAAGCGGAATTTTCCGATATTCGAGTGCGCGTGGTGCGTTTAGAAAACGGCCCGCCGATTGGCTATCCCGTGCAGTTCCGCGTGATGGGTGATGATTTGGTGAAATTACGAGAAGTGGCAGGCTCGGTGGCAACCATGATGCGCGCTGATCCGAGTTTGCAAAACGTGAATTTCGACTGGAACGAAAAGGTAAAGAGCGTGCGCGTGGAAGTGAACCAAGATCGCGCGCGTCAGCTCGGTACGTCTAGCCAAGAAATTTCGCAGGCATTGCAGGGCTGGCTGAATGGCGTGGCCTTCACTCAATTCCGCGAGGGCGATCAGTTGATCGATGTGGTGTGGCGCGGGCAAAAGAGTGCCGACGCACGTTCGCTTAATCGCTTACCTGATTTGGACATAGCCTTGCCGGGCGGACGTCATGTGCCGTTAGCGCAGGTGGCGAAGCTGGTGCCCGTGCTGGAGGAAGGGCTCATCTGGCGCCGTAACCGTTTGCCGACGATGACCGTGCGTGCGGACATGGCAGACAAGACCCAGCCGACAACGGCGTCCGAGCGGCTGAATGTGCAATTGAACGCGGTGCGTGCCAAGCTGCCTAGCGGTTTCCGCGTGGAGATGGGCGGCAGCGTGGAAGAGTCGGGCAAGAGCAGCACCGCGATTGCGGCGGTGGTGCCGATGATGTTGGTCGGAGTGATTACCTTGCTGATGATTCAACTGCAAAGTATCAATCGCACTTTGATGGTGTTACTCACTGCACCGCTAGGCTTGATCGGCGTGGCGATGGCCTTGCTGATTTTTCAAGTGCCGTTTGGCTTTGTGGCGAACTTGGGCTTTATCGCGCTGGCGGGCATGATCATGCGTAACTCGGTGATATTGGTCGATCAAATCCGCCAAGATGAAGAAGCGGGCAAGCCGCAGTGGGAGGCGATTATCGGCTCGACGGTGCGGCGCTTCCGCCCCATTGTGCTGACTGCTTCCGCCGCGATTCTGGCGATGATTCCGCTCACCCGCCAAGTATTCTGGGGGCCGATGGCGGTGTCGATTATGGGCGGCTTGGTGGTGGCAACCTTGCTCACTTGTTTGTTCCTGCCTGCGTTGTACGCGGCGTGGTATCGGGTGAGGGAAGAAGCTGTGATTTGATATATCTATATGATTAGATTGAGTAATATATAATTTCGTAGCCTCGCATATCGTTTTTTAAGCTGTTTTTCGTAGGTTGGGCTTCAGCCAAACGCTTGCTGTCAGGCTGCACCGGCAATGGGTAGGTATTGGCTCACTCCAGTCCACCAATGGCTGCTCAAAATGTAATTCGCTTTAATTTTCTCTCCAGCTCATTGGGTTGCGGTGCTGATGAAAAAATGAAACAACTAACAACTCATTTTCGCTGGGCAAATAAATTAGCGTATAGGGAAATTTGCGAAGTAACACGCGGCGAAAATCTTCTTCGATACGTAAATTTCCGTAAGGGTTGCGAAGTGCGGATGAAACCGCCGCATCAGCGGCTCTGGCAAATTCAAAGCCAAGCCCAAGTGCTTTCGATTCGTACCAATCTCTCGCCACCAGAAGCTCTGCTTCCGCCTCGGGTCGAAATACAACTAACATCAGGGTTTACTTGAAAATAATTTAGCTCGAACCTGCTCCCACGGAATCGCTGTGGAAGGGGCATCACGATGCTCAGCGAGGCGACGATGTAATTCAACTTTTTGAGATTCAGAAAGCACAACAGCATCAGGTGCTTCTGCAGCTATGCTGTCCCAAATATCTTCCACCAGCTGGAGGCGCTCAGAAATAGGGAGCTTCATATATTCGGTGGCACTGGCTTGAGTAGTCATTTGTTCATCTCCTTTCTATGCTGTAATTACACAGCGCTTTTTTGGCGGCATCCCAAGACACAAAGCTGGCGCTACCCTCTGCGACACTTCGTTCAGCCACCTTCAGCTCATCAGCGTGCCATTCCGGTGATGCGTAGCTAACAGCGTCACGCGCCAGATCACCCCAAAGTGCTTCCATCATGAGCAGCTTTTCTGTGCGCGACAAATTTTCGATGCTTAACATGTTGAACCTCTATTTATTTGTAAGGTGACGATAGTATCGAGGACTTTTTCTCACGGTGCAACGTTCGAATTCAAAAAATTTAATGTTGCTCATTCGAGCGTTTTCTTTGAAAACTTGGGAGCAGCAAAATTATTGCGAAGCTGACCCTATTTGCTAGTTTCTGGATTAGGCGACATTATTGCTGAGCGACTTCTTTTTGCTTAGCGCTAGTAGCTGTTGCGTGTCTAACTAGCACATCTATAACAGAAGATATTTTTTTCAGATGTGCCTCCATAGCGGCAGGAGTAATTGGCTGTTGAGAAAGTGCAATCTGACTCATCATTGAAGTATGAACAATGAAATACTCCAATGGAAGAATCTTAGTTGCACTTCCGTGCTCAATTTGCATTTTCCAGTTTTTAACCGCCGCTTTTACAACAAGCTCATTGAATTGCCTTTTTGCTTCTGCTCGTTGATTAAAAAATGAAATTAAAAGACCGGGTAAAGCGCCCACAATAGCGCCACCTAACGAGGCAATTACAGTGATAAAAAGAGGTGATAGTTCCATCGTATTTCCTTTCACGTTACTTACAGGATCAAACTATTTTTTCTTTCTATGCAACTTGGTGCCAATCTTCCACTCAGAAGATAAGCGCTCAGCCTCAGTCATTTCACTAGCAGTTAATTCAATTGTAGCGCGTGTTTCCTCAGCTAGTTTTGAATCATCACCACCTTGTGAGGCACACAAGTTAACCCACGCATATGCCAGTATTGGGTCTTTTCGGACTCCTTGACCTTCTAAATACATTGCCCCAAGAAAGCCTTGAGCTTTTGCGTCCCCTTGCATCGCAGCCTTCTCAAACCACTCAAATGCCTTGGCTTTATTCATTGCCACACCACTTCCGACGAAATACCTTCGTCCTAATT
This sequence comes from Gallionellaceae bacterium, assembly GCA_037140475.1. Classification (GTDB taxonomy): domain Bacteria; phylum Pseudomonadota; class Gammaproteobacteria; order Burkholderiales; family Gallionellaceae; genus PALSA-1006. The sequence goes on along the minus strand of JBAXEJ010000030.1, from coordinate 24,071 downwards.
CATATTGAGCAAAATCTTTTCCTTGCAAGGCCGCTTTTTTGCACCATTCGAATGCTTTAACTTCATTCTTTTCAACAGACTTTCCGTGGGCATAGGCGCCACACATCACGAATTGAGCTCCTGCATCACCTTTCCATGCGGCTTTTTTAAACCACTCAAAAGCTTTTGCATCATCCTGCGCAACCCCCTTCCCATTTAGGTAAATGCCCCCTAATTTGAAGTGGGCATCTACATCCCCAGATGCCGCAAGTTTCTCATACCATTCAACAGCAAATTTTTCATCATTATTGGCTCTTGCGCTCATTATAGATTTTGCAGCTTCATTTCCCTGCAATGCGACTTCTTCAAGCCACTGATACCCCTCTATTTCATTCTTAGGAATTTTGTCTCTGCTTAAATACATCAACCCTAATTCAAATTTAGCATCACTTACTCCCTCAGAAGCAGCTTGTTTATAAAGTGCAACGGAAAGCTCAATATCACCATCCTTCAGCAAACCAGCAAGGAAGTATTTTGCTTCCGCATTGCCTTGCTTGGCTGATAATTGAAACCAATTGGACGCTGCGGCAGAATCTTCAACCACCCCTAGCCCCCAAAGGTATAACACCCCCAACTCTACTTGAGCATTTGAATCGCCTGATTCAGCTAGTTTTCTTAAAGCAGGCAATGCGCTTTTTGCCAATTTTTTCGCCTTGTTAGCGAGCGCGATAGATTTGCTATTTGGCTTAAAAAAGAGGTTACCTCCTGACTCAATTGCATTATGGTCAATAGACGCGTCACGGCTTTGTCCATCGTATTTTCGGGCCATAAAGGATTGTGCAGGTGGGTAATTATGCGAAGCCGATTTTTGTGCCCAAGCTAATGCTTGGGCTTCGTCTTTTTTGCCAGCCTGCCCGTTGTTATACATAACCGCAATTTCGTATTGAGCTTGAACGTTCCCCTCTTTAGCCTTTTTTAATAAATTGTTAAGTTGTGAAACTGAGTATTCCACAGCTGTAGTAGGATCAAATGTGCTCGGATCAGGGGCATCTACCAACTGATTGCTAGTTGAATTAGTTTGAGATGCCAAGCCACCATCCCCAACCTGCAACGACATATCCGCCCGCACGGTGCGATTTATTTCCGCTAACAGCGAATTGCCGATCACCGGTGTCACTGTCGCCTGTATCTTCATTGCATAGGTGGCGGGTTCATCGCTGAGTTTGGTGTCCAGTATTTTCAGGTTGCTGATTTCGCCATGTACTTCACTTTTGATTTCGTCTTTTTGCAGTTGCAGGTTTTTGATTTCGGTGACGGAATCCACCACCACGATTGCGCCTTTTTCAATGGCGCGGCGTTGCACTTCTTGCTGGGTTTTTACTTTGCATTCTTTGAGGGGTAAGTCATCGCAAGCGAGGCTGGCGGATTCAGTGATTGTTTTCGGTACTTTCAGTGCATTCACGCTGCGAGTAACGGCTTCTTTGGCTAGGGCTTCAAAGAGGGTTTGATAGTTGCTCACGTTATGTTCGGTGGCGAGATTTTTCTTGGCGAGGTCTTCTTTGAGTTGGGTGAGTTTGCTTTGCTGCTGTGCGAGTTGTTTTTGTGCGGCTTCAACATCGGTACGCGCTTGCAGGTGTTTGCTACGTGCGGCATCCATTTTTTCAGGATTCACATTGCCCGGTTTTTTGCGGTCGAATTCTTGTAGTTCGGAAAGGTCGGTTTCTGCTTTGTCGGCTTTACCTTGTAGCTCGGTCACTTTTGCCTGCTGAGTGGCGATCTCAGTTTGCAGGTTTTCGGCTTGTTTGCGTACCGCGATGGCGGCTTGGCTTTCTGCGCTGTAGGTTTGATGCAAATTGCCGAGTTCTTTGGCTTGCTCTGGCGGCAGCGGGTTAGCAGCGTATGCAGGTGAAGTGAAAACAGCGATTAAGAGTGATGCGCGAAAAAAGTAGGTGGAGCGGCTCATTTATCAGTCCATGAAATTAGTTAAAATTTTTGCGCCAGCTCCTGTTCTGGAAGTTTCACTGTGAGCCTCACCCCGTGCATGCGGTGTGATGTGCGTGTGGCGAATTTGCAAGTGGGACGAACCTTAGCGGAGCAGGGCGATGGGTGTCAATCTTAAGGGGCGTTAATCAAGATAGATAAAGAGGGGCCGCTACGGTTATCATGCGGTTATTCCGTCATCATTTTTATTCAGCTATGACAGCTATCCGCCAGCAAGATTTTATCGACAGCATCGCCGATGCGTTGCAATTCATTTCCTACTATCACCCCGAGGATTATGTGCGTTCGCTGGCTGATGCTTATCGCCGCGAAGAATCTCCTGCGGCGAAAGATGCTATGGCGCAAATTCTCACCAATTCACGCATGTGTGCAGAAGGCAAGCGGCCTATCTGTCAGGACACGGGCATCGTAGTGGCGTTCGTCAGCGTAGGCATGGATGTGCGCTGGGCGGATGCGACGATGAACGTGACCGAGATGGTGAATGCGGGTGTACGCAAAGCCTACTTGTTGCCCGAGAACGTGTTGCGCGCTTCAGTGTTGAGCGACCCTGCGGGTAAACGCAAAAACACCGGCGATAACACGCCCGCCATCGTGCATTTTGAGTTGGTGCAGGGCAATAAGGTGGAAGTGAAAATTGCGGCGAAGGGCGGCGGTTCGGAAAATAAATCGCGTTTCGCCATGCTTAACCCAGGTGATGACATCGTGGAGTGGGTGGTGAGTCAGTTGCCGTTAATGGGCGCGGGTTGGTGTCCGCCGGGGATGTTGGGTATTGGTATCGGTGGCACAGCAGAAAAAGCCATGCTGTTGGCGAAAGAGTCGTTGATGCAACACATTGACATGACTGAGCTGAAAGCACGCGGCGCGCAGAATCGTATCGAGGAATTACGGATCGAAATCTATGACAAGGTGAACGCGCTGGGTATTGGTGCACAGGGTCTGGGTGGGTTAACCACGGTGCTGGATGTGAAGATTTTGGATTATCCGACTCATGCAGCATCAAAGCCGATTGCCATTATTCCGAACTGCGCAGCTACTCGCCACGTTCATTTTGAGCTGGATGGCAGTGGAGTGGCGCAATTTACGCCACCTAAACTTGAGGATTATCCTGATGTGCATTGGCAGGCTTCGCCCCATGCACGTCGTGTGAATTTGGATACGGTGACGCGTGCAGATATTGCGCAATGGCAACCTAACGAGACTCTATTGTTGTCTGGAAAGCTACTGACCGGACGAGATGCCGCACACAAACGTATTGTCGATATGTTGGCCAAGGGTGAGAAGTTACCGGCTGGCGTGGATTTTAACGGTCGATTCATTTACTATGTCGGCCCGGTTGACCCTGTGCGTGATGAGGTGGTTGGACCGGCAGGGCCGACAACTGCAACGCGGATGGATAAATACACCGAGACGATGTTGGCGGAGACGGGACTGATCGGCATGATTGGCAAGTCGGAGCGCGGCAAAACCGGTATTGAAGCGATCAAGAAACACGCAGCAGTGTATTTGATGGCAGTGGGCGGAGCAGCCTACTTGGTATCAAAGGCGATACGCAGCGCGAAAGTAGTGGCCTTTGCCGATCTTGGCATGGAAGCGATCTACGAGTTTGAAGTGCAGGATATGCCGGTAACGGTGGCAGTGGATACGCTGGGTAATTCGGCGCATGAAACTGGTCCCGCAGAGTGGAAGAAGCGGATCGCGATCAAGGCAGTTTGATTTTTTTAAGCAAGCAGTGTCTTGTAAAGATTACGAAGTGATTCAGTAACCGTAGCGAGTAGCGTCAGAACAAGGCGCGAAAGAACGAAAAGCCGCAGTGTACTGTGATGTACACGAGGGTTTGAGTTCTTGAGCAACGCAGTCATGGCGTTGCGCAGTAGGTTAATGAGTTACTTCAAAAGTTTGGCGGGTCTCCCCGCATTGCATCATGGTGAACCTGGTCAGGTCCGGAAGGAAGCAGCCACAGCCAATCGTTGCAAGTGCCGGGGGTAAGGCTCGCCTCCTTATTTCGAGGGTGTTTCACTCGACGTGTAATAGGTGGGCGATATGTCAGCAACTTCAGTCTTAGCGCGCAAATGGCGTCCTAAAAACTTCGCTCAACTGGCGGGGCAAACGCACGTCGTGCAAGCGCTGACCAATGCGTTGACGCAAAACCGTCTGCATCATGCTTATCTCTTCACTGGCACGCGCGGCGTAGGTAAAACCACCATTGCGCGCATCTTCGCCAAATCCCTGAATTGTGAATCTGGTGTGACTGCCACGCCCTGTGGTGTGTGTAGGGCTTGCACCGAGATCGACAGTGGCCGTTTTATCGATATGCTGGAGTTGGACGCGGCTTCAAATACGCAGGTGGATAACATGCGTGAATTGTTGGAAAGTGCCTTGTATGCGCCGACCAGCGGCCGTTACAAGGTTTACCTCATCGACGAAGTGCACATGTTGTCGAAGCCGGCTTTCAATGCGATGTTGAAAACATTGGAAGAGCCGCCAGCGCATGTGAAATGTATTCTGGCGACCACTGACCCGCAAAAAATACCAGTAACGGTGTTGTCGCGCTGTTTGCAATTTAATCTTAAGCAACTGCCTCCCGCACTGATTCTGACGCATCTTCAATATGTGCTTGGTGAAGAGAAAATTCCTTTTGAAATAGGTGCGTTAAATTTGGTGGCACGTGCGGCGCAAGGCAGTATGCGTGATGCACTGAGCTTGATGGATCAGGCGATTGCTTATTCATCAGGTCAGGTAGACGAGGCCTTAGTGCGCACCATGTTGGGTGCGATTGATCAAGGGTATCTCTTCGATTTACTCGGACATTTAAAGGTGGGCGATGGCGCGGCTTTATTGCGTATTGCCGATGACATGGCGATACGCAGCATTGCGTTTGATGCCGCGCTACAGGATTTGGCGACATTGCTGCATCGCATTGCTTTGGCACAAACCATACCGCAAGCGATTGCCGAGGATGAGCCTGAGCGCCCGCGTTTGATGGAATTGGCGCAGCAATTTACGCCAGAAGAAATTCAACTGAATTATCAAATCGCGATTCATGGACGGAATGAGATTGATCTGGCGCCAGATGAGTATGCGGGTTTTACCATGACGTTATTGCGCATGCTGGCCTTTGCTTCGCAGGCATCAGTGGCGGCAGTCAGTGCGCCTGCGGTTAAGTTGCAGCCGAGCGTTGTGCCTAAAACATCAATAGTCTTAACAACTGAAGCAAAGGTTTCTGCTCCAGCGGTTGTGGCGGTTGCGCCTGTGGCGCGTCAGGAAATGGGTGCTTCGCTGGATTGGGGAACCTTGATGTCGCAACTTAATTTACAAGGCATGGCGCGTGAATTAGCCAAGCATAGTGTGCTCGCTAGTTTTGCCAACAATAAAATGGTTTTGAATCTTGCGCCACAGCATAAGCATTTGCAGGGCAACAAAAGCGCACAGGAGAAACTGCAGGCCGCGCTGGGCGAGTATTTTGCTCAGCCGGTTAAACTTGTTGTCGAGCTTGGCACGTCTGCTTCTGCTGTAACACCCGCAGCCGTTGAACAGCAAGAGAAGCAAACTCGTCAGCAGCAAGCAGAAGAAGCTATTAAGCAAGATGCCTTTGTGCGCGAGGCTCAGGCCGTGCTTGGTGCACAAATCATCGAGAGTTCAATCAAACCTATTTAACTGTAATTTGGAGGATGTCGCAAAATGATGAAGGGCGGAATCGCAGGATTAATGAAACAAGCGCAACAGATGCAAGCCAATATGAAGAAGGCCCAAGAAGAGTTGGCGACGATTGAAGTGGAAGGTCAGTCTGGCTCGGGCATGGTTAAAGTGACCATGACCTGTGCGCATGATGTGCGCCGCGTTTCGCTGGATGCTAGCGTGATGGACGACAAAGAAATGTTGGAAGACTTGATCGTGGCCGCACTGCAAGATGCGAATAAAAAAGCGACGGAAACTTCTAAGCAGCGCATGAGTGGTTTCACGGCCAATCTGCCACCAGGAATGAGCTTGCCTTTTTAAATGAATACGCCTTCCAGTCTGGAAGATCTGATTACGGCGTTACGTTGTTTGCCAGGCGTAGGGCCGAAGTCAGCGCAACGTATGGCCTATCACCTGTTGCAGCGTGATCGACCTGCGGCATTGCATTTGGCGCATTCTCTTAATCATGCGGTCGAAAGTGTGAAGCATTGCAGCAAATGCAATAACTTTTCCGAAGAGGATGTGTGTATTTTGTGTCGCTCAGAGCGCAGTGAGCAGCATTTACTATGCGTGGTAGAAATGCCCTCGGATATGTTGATGATGGAGCAGACACAGTGTTTCCGCGGCATGTATTTTGTGCTGATGGGGAGGATTTCACCTTTGGATGGTATTGGCGCCCGTGAGTTGCCGTTTGAGAGACTGCTCAAACGTGCGCAAGAGTTGGCTTGTGAAGTCATTCTCGCGACGAATTTCACTGTAGAAGGTGAAGCAACCGCGCATTACCTAGCTACTTTGTTGCGTGCACAAGGCATTAAGGTTTCGCGCATCGCCAGAGGCTTGCCAGTGGGCGGTGAGTTAGAGCATGTGGATAGCGGCACCTTGGCACAAGCTGTGCTGGAAAGAAGATTGGTAACTGAATGAATGATGAACTAGAGCAAGAGCACGCACAAGAAGAGCAGCAAGGTGAACGTTTGCAAAAAATACTTGCGCAAGCCGGCGTGGGCTCACGTCGTGAGATGGAAGCTTGGATCGTGGCGGGGCGTGTAACGCTAAACGGTGAAGTTGCAACCTTGGGTATGCGTGCGGTCGAGGGCGATGTGGTCGGAGCCGATAAGCGCGTGATCCGCGTGAAGGGTCTGGCAGAGCAAGCCGCGCCGCGAGTCTTGCTGTACCACAAACAAGAAGGTGAGATAGTCAGTCGCGACGATCCAGAGAGCCGCAAGAGTGTGTTTGAAAAGCTCCCTAAGTTGCGCGGACAAAAATGGATCGCAATTGGTCGTCTAGACTTTAATACTAGCGGTTTATTAATTTTTACCACCTCAGGTGAGTTGGCAAATCGGTTGATGCACCCACGCTTTGAAGTGGAGCGCGAGTATGCGGTGAGAGTGCAAGGCGTGATGACCGATGAGCAAATGAACCAAATGGTTAAAGAGGGGTTGGAGCTTGAAGATGGCTTGGTGCGTTTTGATAAACTTAGCGATGAAGGCGGCGAGGGTTTTAACCATTGGTACCGCTTAGTGCTGAAAGAAGGGCGCAATCGTGTGGTGCGCCGCACCTTTGAGGCGCTTGGATTAACGGTGAGCCGCTTGATGCGGGTGCGCTTTGGTATTGTTAATTTGCCGCCTAGTATCAAGCGCGGCAAGATGGCGGAGTTGGGTTCGGGTGAGGTGGAAATGATTCTAGATTGGGTGGGGATGCCCATGCCGCAGCCCATCGCCGTGGCGCCTATGGCAAGAAAAATGGCTCATTCACGAACAGTTAAGTCAGAAAGTAAGGATTTATCAGGCCAGATGCGAGAGAATCACGAGGTTGCTACAATGTCGCCTAAGTCGTTAAATGCAAAAGGTAGGCGCGGCCAAGCCGATATGTCGCGTTCGCGCGTGCATCGCAAAGTGCCGGGTGGGAAATAGAAAATGGAAATGATTCGAATAGAAAGTTGTGGTCGTATTATTGAGATCAGATCGAATGGATGAGCCAGTTACTAAAACGATAATTTGCAGCGTCTTTTTTTTGGATATCGTCGAATATTCCAAAAAGTCTGTGGCTGGGCAAATTTCGCTCAAGGAGCGCTTTAACTCTTTTTTATCAGAAGCGATTCGTGATGTACCGGTGAACGAAAGAATTATTTTGGACACAGGGGATGGTGCTGCCATTAGCTTTTTGGGGGATGTGGAAGATGCGCTTCTAGCCGCGTTGAGTATGCGGCGAAGTTTAGAGAGTGAGGTGGGGCTACTAGATCCGCCAGTGCTAGTCCGCATGGGGATAAATCTGGGGCCTGTGCGTTTGGTCAAAGATATTAATGGGCATCCTAATATCGTAGGTGATGGCGTTAATGTGGCCCAACGTGTAATGAGTTTTTCTGCTCCCGGGCAAATATTGGTTTCACGCTCCTATTTTGATGCGGCTTCGCGTTTGTCACATGACTACGTGGGTATGTTCCTCTACCTGGGCTCGCGAACAGACAAGCATGTTCGAGAACATGAGGTTTATGAAATCGGTTCCCCCGATGAAAATGGGAAGTTTCAGCGGCACGGCTCATCTTCTGGGAATCGAAATCGCTTTGTTGAGGCGTTCGCAAGTCGTTATCAAGATTTAAGAACGCACATTTTGAGTGTTTTTAAACAGGGTTCACTTCAGCAGAAAATTACATATGGTTTGCTTTTAGCGCTCCCCGTTTTGTTATCAACCTTGTTGATCTTTAAGTTTTTTGCCAAGCCTTTGCCGGCTAACCTAGCTACTGTCAGTAACGCTCAGTTAGGGGCTGCTGTGGTTAATAAGCAACGAATAGAACCGCCGCATGCCTCATCGGGTGTAGCTAACGCCGAAAAATCAAATACCCAAAAGGAAAAAGGAAAGCACCAGGATGTAAAAAATGTTGTAAAACCGCATGAGGTTGCGAGTAAGCCAGAGGATATGACGGCGGCTGAGGTGATGGCTAAGGCCAAAAGTGGTAAATCAAACCAGCCCGTTAGTTCAGAGGATGCGTTGTCCTCTACTCAGGGGCTTATTACATTCTCCATTAGCCCCTGGGGAGAGGTATATCTGGATGGTAAGATGATGGGCGTGAGTCCGCCGCTAAATAAATTGAAAGTTGGGGCCGGTGATCACGTTATTGAGGTTAAAAACACAAATCTTCCTTCGCATAAAGAGTCTCTAAAAATAAAAGCAGGGAAGAAAATTAAAATAAATCACAAGTTCGCTAATAGCTAGCTCGATCTTGAATAGGAGAGAAAATGTTGGTGAGTAGCAAAAATATTTTTATAGTTGCGATGAGTTTTTTGATATTGACAGGATGCAGTAATTTGCAGCGTTGTGAGCAGTCACAGGAGGTAAGGCTATTCAGAACCCCGTCGGAATTTATGGTTAATGTTGGTATTAAGAGCTTCGAGGATGGTAATTATGGCGGCTCTGAAATGGTTTTTCAGGATCTGCTTGACTCAAAAAAATCCACCAAGAATGAAAAAATTTTGGCGAATAAATATATGGCATTTATGCACTGCCTATCGCCTAAAGGTGAAAAGAAGCAGTGCCGAGAGCATTTTAGTAAAATTTTAGAAGTTGAACCAAATTTTGAATTAAGTCCTGCAGAGGCGAGTCACCCGATGTGGGGGCCTGAGTTTCGTAGTGCTAAAGAGAAGTTAGTTAAGTAATCCACATTTAATATGGCCAAGATCACTCAATTAGGGCGGTACGAAGTTATCTCTGAAATTGGTCAGGGAGCGATGGGTATTGTCTATAAGGCTCGTGATCCACTCATCGACCGTATCGTGGCGATCAAGACGATCAATCTTGGTTTGGCGCTTGATGAAAAAGAGGAGTACGAGGGCCGCTTTTATCAAGAAGCCAAAGCGGCCGGTCGACTGAGCCACCCGAATATTGTCACGATTTATGATGTGGGTAAAAACGATGAAGTTGCATATATAGCAATGGAGTTTTTGCAAGGACGTGAGATCCGCGACATTCTTAATCAGGGTGTAAAGCTACCTACTAGAGAGGTCTTGGACATTGCTGTTCAAATTGCGCAGGGTTTAGATTATGCGCACGAGCATGGCATCGTGCACCGTGACGTAAAGCCTTCTAATATTATGATGATCCGTGATGGGCATATCAAAATCACGGATTTTGGCATCGCACGAATGGAGTCGGCTTCAGTTCGTACACAAACAGGCATGGTATTAGGCTCGCCTAAATACATGTCGCCAGAGCAGGTGATGGGTAAGCAGATCGATGCGCGCTCTGATATTTTTTCGCTAGGCGTGATGTTGTACGAAATGCTTACAGGTAAGGCTCCTTTCACCGGCGAAAATGTTAACGCCATCATGTATCAAACGCTTAACGGTGTACCTCCCCCTCCTAGCTCGGTTGACGCCTCTATGCCAGAAATGCTCAACTTTATTGTTGCTAAGGCATTGGCAAAAAATGTAGATGATCGCTATCAGAGTGCTAAGGAATTGGCGGGAGATTTACGTGTTTGCCGAGATCAGTTAGCTCCGGTGACTAATATCATTGTTACGCCTGATCAGGTGATGTCGGATAGGCGACATGTCGCACGTTCGGATGAAAATGGAGATCCGCTGGCTTTGCCTACAATAGGGCTTTCGCCGGCATTTGACTCTGCAAGTGCAACCATGCGCTTGGCAGCCTTGACAGCTAGTGGCGAGGTCGTGGATGAGCTCTCTAAAACGTTCAAAATGGCACGCCCAACTTTAGACGAGATTAAGAAGGCAGGTGCAAAGGCCATTATCAATACACCTGTAAGTACTTCGTCTGCGCCCGATTCTGCGGCGGTAAACAAGACATTGTTGGTGATCGTGATGTTGATAACGATTGGTCTCGTCGTTGCGCTTCTAAATTGATTTTTTAGAAGCAAGGCAACACCTAATGAGGCCACAAAAATTTACGCTTCACGCATCAAACTCCTTAACGATATTTTTGATATTTGCGCATTCCATCGCGATGGTGAGCATTGCTTTTATCCCATTACCAATGTCGGCGCTAATTGCTTTATCGACAATTTTATTGGTAAGCATGATTTACTTTATTTTGCGCTACGCACTTTTGATGTTGGGTAGTGCGTGGGTTGCCTTGAGCTGCGATGACGGTGAGGTTGAGCTCGTAAATCGAAAAGGAAATGCTTTAAGGGGTGTGCTGCTTAATAGCAGTCTGGCAACCCCCTTGTGTGTGGTATTAAATGTTGCAATTCAAGAACGATGGCTAACTCAAAGTGTTGTTGTGATGGCCGACAGTATGGAAGCAGAATCTTTTCGACAGTTAAGCGTAGTTTTGAAATGGCAGGTGAGTGTTACTGCTTAAAATTAGGCGGGATGAGAATCGTTGATGTTGGCTCTGCGAGCATCTCTGGGTAGTCTTTGCTGAAATGCAGCCCGCGACTTTCATGGCGCGCTAGGGCACTCTGTACAATCAAATCTGCACTCAACACTAAATTTCTCAGTTCAAGCAAATCTGCCGTCACATGGAAATTGCGGTAGTACTCGTTTATCTCTTCATGTAGCAATTGAATACGATGTTGCGCACGTTCGAGGCGTTTGGTCGTGCGTACGATACCGACGTAGTCCCACATAAAGCGTCGTAACTCATCCCAGTTATGAGAAATAACCACGGCCTCGTCAGCATCCGTCACTTGGCTTTCATCCCATTGAGGTAGTGATGGCGTGGTGCTAGGCACTTTATTCAAAATATCTTGAGCGGCTGATTCTGCATAGACTAAGCACTCTAGCAGTGAGTTACTTGCTAAACGATTCGCACCGTGCAGGCCGGTGTAAGAGGTTTCGCCAATGGCATAGAGATTGCCAATGTCGGTGCGGCCGTGTTGATCGACGATCAAGCCGCCACAGGTAAAATGAACAGCCGGCACTACTGGGATGGCTTGTTTCGAAATGTCGATGCCAAGTGACATACAGCGCGCATAAATGTTGGGGAAGTGTTCCTGTAAAAATTCTAGCGGTTGATGCGAAATATCTAAGTAGACGCAATCAATGCCGCGCTTTTTCATTTCAAAGTCAATGGCGCGAGCGACGACATCACGGGGCGCGAGCTCGGCACGCTCGTCATGCCAAGGCATGAAACGAGTGCCGTCTGGTAGACGTAAAATTCCACCCTCGCCACGCACTGCTTCACTGATTAGAAATGACTTTTCATGAGGATGATAGAGGCAGGTAGGATGAAATTGAATAAATTCCATATTGGCTACACGACAGCCGGCGCGCCAGCCAATGGCGATGCCATCGCCCGTCGCTGTGTCTGGGTTGGTAGTGTAGAGATAAACCTTGCCCGCTCCACCGGTTGCCAAAACGGTATTGGCGGCGGACATGGTGATAATTTCACCGGTTAAACAGTTAAGTGAGTACGCGCCATAGCAATGATTATTTTTAAGGCCAAGCTTCTGTCCTGTAATTAGATCGATTGCAATATGTTGCTCAAGCACGGTGATGTTGGGGTGCGCTAGTACTCTACGCGCTAAAGTTTCTTGCACTACATGACCTGTCGCATCCGCGGCGTGGATGATGCGGCGATGGCTATGACCACCTTCTCGTGTGAGGTGATAGCCTTTCTCAGCGCTTTCGTCACGTGTAAAGGGAACACCTTGTTGAATCAACCAATCAATTGCGGCGGCGCCATGCTCTACAACGAAACGAGTGGTGTTCAAATCGCATAGCCCCACGCCAGCAACTTGCGTGTCGTGAATGTGTTTTTCGAAGGAATCGTCAGTAGCTAAAACCGCAGCAATACCGCCCTGCGCCCATGCGCTGGCACCATCGAGCAAGGATTTTTTGGTGATAACGGCGACCTTTTTTTCTACTGCCAGCTTGAGTGCCAGAGAAAGCCCCGCGAGACCGCTACCGATGATGAGAGTATCAAATTGCAACACTTCGGCTAAATAGAATAGTTATGCATTGGGTGAACTATAGCAAAGAAGCGCTATAAACCCGATAAACAAATTGAATTCGTGTGAACTTAATTTGCGCGGCATTGTCCATGCGGAGCGTGTAGGCAAATGTGATGCGGTTAGGATGAGTCCGGTTATACTAACCAGCCAATTGGTTTGGGCATAAATTAAGGCTGAAAATGGGCGACCGGGAAGTTGATCAACAGTTAGTAGAACGAGCGCAAGCTGGCGACAAGCATGCGTTCGAATTGTTGGTGGCTAAATATCAACGTAGATTAGGTCGTTTAATTTCCCGCTTTGTGCGGGATGCGGCTGAAGTTGAAGATGTTACGCAGGATGCCTTCATTAAAGCTTATCGCGCCTTGCCTGCCTTTCGGGGTGATAGTGCGTTTTACACTTGGCTCTATCGGATTGGCATCAATACTGCCAAAAACCATTTGTTGGCGTTAGGAAGAAGAGCGCCAACAAGCACTACTTATGATGCGGAAGAGTCGGAAGAATTTGAGGATGCCTCTTTGTTGCATGAAGTTGCAACACCAGAAAATGAATTGATGAGTAAGCAAGTGGTTGAGGTTGTTAATGCTTCTCTGCAACAGTTACCTGACGATTTGCGCATGGCGTTAACGTTGCGTGAAATTGAGGGGCTTAGTTACGAAGAGATCGCAGAAGTAATGAATTGCCCAGTGGGAACTGTACGGTCAAGGATATTCAGGGCGCGTGAAGCGGTAGCTGCTAATTTACGGCCATTGTTGGGTACTAACGAGAATCAAAGGTGGTAAGGATGAAACAAGATATTTCTACACTGATGGATGGCGAGTTGTTTGAAGATGAAGCCGAGCTAGTTCTTAATAAAATGAAGAAAGACAAAGCTACTCACGCGGAATGGGAAACCTACCATCTGATTGGAGATGCGTTGCGGCAACCTGATCATGTGTGCAAAAAATTTAGTGCCAACTTTCATGAGCGTTTGAGTGCAGAGCCAACGGTGTTTGCTCCTCGAAGCCGTGTGAAAAAGACGGTGCGTTATTTTGCGTTATCTGCAGCGGCTTCGGTGATGGCCTTGGCTTTGGTGGCGTGGCTATCTATGCAGGTTGCAACTGAGCCAGTGTCAATAATGGCCAGTGCTCAACCTCAAAATGAAATACGCGCAGCGAGCTATTCTGGGCCGAATGGTGTGAATGACTATCTATTGGCGCATCATGATTACTCTCCCAGTACGGGTGTTCATGGCGCAGCTTCCTACATTCATACTGTCGCTGAAAAATAGGCTGATGAGCATGCGTTTAAATGTTAACTGTTTTTTGTTGCTGACCGCCTTGATGAGTGGGAATGGTGCCTTGGCTGACCCGCTGCGAGATGATAGTGGCTGGCTCAATGCGATGGCGTTCGCTGCGCATAGAACAAACTACAGCGGTACTTTTGTCTATCAGGATGGAGAGGGTGGACATGTCGATGTTTCGCGTATTACGCATATCTTAGATGCGGCCGGAGAGCATGAACGGCTAGAAGGCTTAAACGGTGTGCCTCGTGAAATTGTCAGTAGTAACAACCAAGTTTGGTTATATGTCGGTGACCGAAAAATACGCATTCAAAAACGACATGACGCGCGGACTTTTCCCGCGCTCTTGCCAGAACAAATAGCCACAGTAAAAGAAAATTATTCAATCGTGCAGTTGGAAGAGGACAGGGTGGCGGGTTTTCATGTACACACCGTGCTGTTTAAACCCAAAGATAATTTGCGCTACACCCATAAAATGTGGGCACATACCAATTCAGGATTGCTGCTCAAGGCAGTCGTGTTAGATGAGCGAAGCCGTATTATTGAGCAATATGCCTTTACTCAGTTGTCGCTCGTAAATGATATTGATCGCTCTTGGGTCTTGCCCAAGGAAGCTGAGCCTGAGGCACCAATTAACCTAATTGCGCAGAACAATCCTTCCTTAGAGTTAAAGACCCAAGACTGGCAAGTAGATGCGTTACCAGCTGGGTTTAAGCGAACAATGGAGGTTTGTCGCCCGATGCGCAATCGTACGCATCCAGTTGCGCAGCTTGTGTTTTCAGATGGGTTAGTTGGAATTTCAGTTTTTATAGAAACCACTCGAGAAGCCGCCAATATTAGTACAGGCTTGTCAAATAGAGGTGCAATCCAAATATTTAGCAAAGTGAGTGGCGATAAGCTCATTACGGTGGTGGGGGAGGTTCCGCCGCGCACCGTGATGCAAGTCGCGGATTCAGTTCGTTATACGGGGCAATAATTATGTTGGAGACAAGAGCGATTGTTATTCATGTGCAGGGTGCTGATGCTCTAGTTGAGGCCAAAGGTGGCGGTGGATGTGGTAATTGCGATAGTGAAAATGGCTGTGGCAGTGGCAAGCTTTCAAAGTTATTTTGCACTAAACCGCGTCAGTTCACGGTGCGCAACGAAGCGAATGCGGTTGCTGGAGATGAAGTGCAAATTACCCTGCCTGATGGGGTGTTGTTGCGTAGCTCAATGCTGATGTATGTATTGCCCTTGTCTTTGTTGATGAGTGGCGGCATGGTGGGAGCACATTGGGCAAATGAGGTGGCGATGAAAGATGCTTATGCGGCACTCGGTTCGTTGATTGGTTTGGTGGCTGGCTTTGCACTGGCAAGGTGGATTGCTCAGCGCCAGATGGTAAAAGCGATAGCGCGATCAATTGCTTAAGTTTTGGCTTGAAAATTCAGCAAGCCGCCTCAAAGTTTGTGACTGAGTTTATTCAAATTGCTAGGAGTAAAAATGTTAAAGAAGCTTTTTATCATTGCATCATTAATTTTTTTCGCGCAGGTCGCGCAGGCAAAAGACCTTCCTGATTTTACTGAGTTGGTCGAGAAGCAGGCTTCTGCAGTAGTAAATGTCAGCACCACACAAACGATTCGTAATGCGCAAGCCATGCCGGGAATGCCCAACCTGCCGGAGGGAGATCCTTTCTATGAGTTTTTTCGCCGTTTTGCACCTCAAGTGCCACGCGAACAAGAATCGCAATCGTTAGGTTCCGGCTTTATCATCAGCGCGGATGGTTACATTTTAACTAATGCCCATGTGGTGGATAGCGCCGATAAAATTACCATTCGCTTGAGCGACAAACGCGAATTTAAGGCAAAAGTCATAGGCGCAGATAAACGCACCGATGTGGCGCTGTTAAAAATTGAGGCGATAGGTCTGCCAAAAATCAGCCAGGGTGATGTTAATTTACTAAAAGTCGGCGAATGGGTTTTGGCGATTGGTTCACCCTTCGGTTTCGATAGTAGCGTGACGGCGGGTATTGTTAGCGCTAAAGGACGCTCCTTGTCCCAAGAAAATTTCGTTCCTTTTATTCAAACGGATGTCGCAATAAATCCCGGTAACTCTGGTGGCCCACTCTTCAATATGAGGGGCGAGGTGGTTGGCATTAACTCGCAAATTTATAGCCGCTCGGGCGGTTACATGGGTTTGTCTTTTGCCATCCCGATTGATGTGGCGATGGACGTAGTTAAACAATTGCGAGCTACGGGCAAAGTGACGCGTGGACGTATCGGTGTCGTGATACAAGAAATGACGCGAGAGCTGGCTGATTCTTTTGGCTTGGATAAACCAACAGGAGCCCTAATTTCAAACGTGGAAAAAGGTGGCCCTGCAGATAGGGCGGGCATTCAATCGAGTGACGTCATACTTAAATTCGATGGAAAAATAGTGAATTCATCGACTGACTTGCCACGCATGGTTGCCGCCACTCGCCCCGGTTCAAAAGCTCTAGTTGAAGTTTGGCGCAAGGGTGAGGCTCGCGATATTGCAGTAATGGTGGGTGAGATCGCTGATGAAAATCGGTTAGCGCAGCGTGGTAATAAAAATGGTGGAAATGCACCCTCCTCCTCTGCGAGTAGCGAGCGACTTGGATTAACTTTGTCTGAGTTGAGTAGCGAGCAAAAAACCCAATTGCAAATCGAGTCGGGCTTGTTAGTCGAGGATGTAAAAGGGATTGCGGCAAAAAGTGAATTGCATCGCGGCGATGTCATCTTGGCAATCAATAACTCCGCCGTTAATTCAGTGGATCAGTTTAATGAGCTGATTAAACAAATTCCGAAAGGGCGAAATGTTGCTTTGTTGGTACGTCGCGGGGAGATGACTTCGTACGTGGCACTCAAACTGGACGAGAAGTAATGGTCATCGCCTAGAGGAAAGATTAGCTACTTTCCTCTAGGTTCATCTGTAGTTCAAGCCAGTTTTCTTCTAGCATGACGACTTTTATTTCTAGCGCTTCACGTTGCGCATTTAAGGTTGCGATCAAATCGCTCTTCCCTTCGGTGTAGGTACTTGGGTCGCCCAGTTGCAAATTCACTTCGCTTAATTGAGCCTGTGCTTTACTGAGTTCCGTTTCAAGCTTGGCTAACTTGGAGGACAGCGCTTTGCGATTGATTTTTGGCGCCGGTGCTTGAGTCGGTTTTTCAATCTTGATTGGCGCAGACTCGCGCCGCCGTTGCGTTTCAATCCATTCTTTGTAGTCTTCCAAATCCCCATCAAATAATTTGGCATTACCGTCGGCAACCAGCCACAACTCATCCGCCACTGCACGAATCAGGCTGCGGTCGTGTGAGACGAGCACCACTGCACCCGTGTATTCCTCTAGCGCTAAAGTCAGCGCGTCGCGCATATCGAGATCCAGATGATTGGTTGGCTCATCGAGTAATAGCAAATGAGGTTTTTGCCAAGCCAGTAAGGCGAGTGCAAGCCGGCTCTTTTCGCCACCAGAAAAGCTCTGAACAGGTCGATCTTCGTCAACGCCGGCTAGCCCGAAGCGTCCTAAAAAAGTTCGTAAGGTGAGCGTTGTTTCTTTGGGTGCCATGCGCTCCATGTGTTGCAATGGAGTTGCAGCGCTATCTAAATTTTCCAGTTGATGCTGTGCGAAGTAGCCGATGCGGACATCTGCGGTGAGTTCTAATTTGCCCTCGCTAGGGGCGAGTTCACCTACTAGCAATTTAATCAAAGTCGATTTACCCGCGCCATTGGGGCCAAGCAGTGCGATGCGAGCACCGGCTCGCAATATCAGTTCAACATTGCCAAATAGTTTTTTATCGCCGTAAGCAAACCCCATTTTTTCGGCGCGTAGTAGCAAGTCTGGGCTGCGTTCAGGCGCTTCAATCTCAAGTTCAAAATGGCCATCGGCAACATGGGCAGGTGCGATGCGTGTCAATCGCTCCAGTGCTTTGACGCGACTCTGTGCCTGTTTGGCTTTGGTAGCCTTAGCTCGGAAGCGCCGTACGAAATCTTCTAAGTGCGCAATCTTGTCTTGCTGAGTTTGGAAAGCGTGTTGTTGCAACGCAATTTTTTCGGCGCGCGCACGCTCAAAAGCATCGTAATCGCCGGCGTAACTATCAATCACACAATCGTGCACATGCGCGATGCGATTAACAGTGGCGTTTAGAAATTCCCTATCATGTGAAACCAGCAAAATGCTACCTGGATAGCGCGCCAGATATTGCTCAAGCCAAATGATGGCTTCTAAATCGAGATGGTTGGTCGGTTCGTCGAGTAGCAGTAAGTCGGCTCGGTGCATCAGCGCACGGGCTAGATTGAGGCGCATGCGCCATCCTCCGGAAAAGCTGTTGACGGGGCGATTGAGCGCATCCGTATCAAACCCTAATCCGCTGAGTAATTGTGCCGCACGGGCTGGGGCACCGTAGCCATCAATGGCCTCATACTGGTGTTGTGCCTCAAACCATCCATCATCATGATTTAATTGAGATATTAACTTTTCGAGTTGACGCAATTGGCTATCGCCATCCAGCACAAAGTCAATGGCCGACTGGGAAGAGTTGGCAATTTCCTGTTCCACGTAGCCTAACGTCTTGCCGCTTTGCAATGAGACTTCGCCGCCATCGGCTTTTAACTCTCCGCGAATCAGGCGAAACAGTGTTGATTTACCACAGCCGTTTTTGCCAACGAGGCCGATACGCTGGTTGGCGAAAGCTTGAAAATTGGCCTGCTGGAATAAGGGGACGCCGCTTTGGAGATAACTTAAATTTTGAATATTGAGCATGACGCAATCATAACATAGCGCTGTCGTTTCAGTGCCAATGGCTCCGCCAGAGCTAGTGACTTCAAGGTATAATCCGCGCCCAATTCGCTACCTTAAATTGTTTTATTTCGCATGCAAAATATTCGTAACTTCTCAATTATTGCCCATATCGATCACGGCAAATCTACTTTGGCAGATCGCATTATTCACCTTTGTGGCGGTTTGTCTGATCGCGAGATGGAGTCACAAGTGTTGGATTCGATGGACATCGAGCGTGAGCGCGGCATTACCATCAAAGCACAAACGGCAGCGCTCAATTACAAAGCGCGTGATGGTCAAATCTACAATCTAAATTTAATTGATACGCCGGGGCACGTTGATTTTTCTTATGAGGTGTCGCGTTCCCTTTCAGCATGTGAAGGTGCATTGCTCGTGGTGGATGCCTCGCAAGGCGTAGAAGCACAGACCGTGGCTAACTGCTACACCGCGCTCGATTTGGGGGTGGAAGTGGTGCCAGTGCTGAACAAGATTGACTTGCCCTCCGCTGATCCTGAAAACGCCATTGCAGAAATTGAAGATGTGATCGGCATTGACGCTCACGATGCAGTGCATTGCTCAGCCAAGACGGGCCTAGGTGTACAGGATGTGCTGGAGTCACTTATCGTTAAAGTGCCGCCCCCAACGGGTGATGTGACTGCCCCGCTGCAAGCGCTGATTATCGACTCCTGGTTTGATAACTATGTAGGCGTAGTCATGTTGGTGCGCATTATGAATGGCACGCTAAAAATCAAAGACAAGATTTTGTTTATGGCAACGGGCGCACAACATCTGACTGAAAGCGTAGGTGTGTTTACCCCGAAATCTCAGCCGCGTGAAACGTTATCAGCTGGGCAAGTGGGTTTTGTGATCGCGGGTATCAAAGAATTAAAAGATGCCAAAGTGGGCGACACTATTACCTCGGTGACACGTCCGGCAGCCAGTGCCTTGCCCGGATTCAAAGAGGTGCAGCCGCAAGTTTTTGCAGGGCTATTTCCCGTTGAGTCTAATCAATATGAGGCACTGCGCGACTCGTTAGAAAAACTCAAGTTGAATGATGCTTCTTTGCAATATGAGCCAGAAGTTTCACAGGCATTGGGCTTTGGGTTCCGTTGCGGCTTCTTAGGGTTGTTGCACATGGAAATTGTGCAAGAGCGCCTAGAGCGCGAATTCGATATGGATTTGATTACCACCGCGCCAACGGTGATCTACGAAATCGTGATGCGCGATGGCACGGTGCTGATGGTGGACAATCCCTCCAAGCTCCCAGATGTGTCAAAAATTGAAGATATTCGCGAACCGATTGTCGATGTGAATTTGTACATGCCGCAGGAATATGTCGGAGCAGTGATTACGCTGTGTACACAAAAACGCGGCGTACAAAAAGACATGAGCTATCACGGTAAGCAGGTGTTGCTGAAATACGAATTGCCGATGGGCGAGATCGTGTTGGACTTTTTCGATAAGCTGAAATCAGTATCGCGAGGTTATGCCTCGATGGATTATGAGTTCAAAGAATATCGCTCGGCAGATGTGGTGAAGGTCGATATTCTCATTAATAGCGAAAAGGTCGATGCGCTGTCGATTATTGTGCATCGGGCAAACAGTCAATATCGCGGTCGTGAAGTGGCGGCGAAGATGCGTGAATTGATTCCGCGTCAGATGTTTGATGTGGCAATTCAGGCGGCGATTGGCGCCAACATTATTTCGCGTGAAAACGTAAAGGCATTGCGTAAAAACGTGTTGGCAAAGTGCTATGGCGGCGACATTTCACGTAAACGTAAATTACTGGAGAAGCAGAAAGCCGGTAAAAAACGTATGAAGCAAGTGGGTAACGTAGAAATTCCGCAAGAGGCGTTTTTGGCCATCTTGCGTGTTGACGACAAATAGACAGGACAATAGATGGATTTCGCTTTAATTATGTTTTCTTTGCTGCTGGTGACCGGCGGCATTTGGCTTTTAGATAAATACGCGCTGCACCCCAAACGAGAGGTTGGCATCGTCGAACCTTGGTGGGTTGAGTATGCCAAGAGTTTTTTTCCAGTGATCTTGGCGGTATTTTTGTTACGCTCATTTTTGGTTGAGCCTTTCAAAATCCCATCGGGTTCAATGATCCCCACGCTACAAGTAGGTGATTTTATTCTGGTGAATAAATTTACTTTTGGCATTCGTTTGCCGATTATCAACCAAAAGATTATTCAGATTAATGATCCGCAACGCGGTGATGTGATGGTGTTTCATTACCCTGAAAATCCTTCTGTGGACTACATTAAGCGCGTGATTGCTTTGCCAGGTGATGTCGTTATCTATCGCAATAAAAAAGTATTAATCAACGGCGAAGAGCAAGTTCAGCAGCGTGAGGGTGACTACAACTATGTTGAAAGCGGATTAAATTTTGTGCACGCAGAACGCTATACCGAAAATGTAAAGGGACATAGCCATCCGATTTTGGTTAATCCAGAGATGCCTTCAGTTCATTTGGCAGGGGTGGCTGATTTTCCACAAAGTGAAAATTGCCGCTATAGTCTGGAAGAAGTGATGTGCAAAGTGCCAGCCGGTCACTATTTTATGATGGGCGACAACCGTGATAACAGTCGGGATAGTCGTTACTGGGGCTTTGTTCCGGATAAACTAATTGTCGGGAAAGCCTTTTTTATCTGGATGAATTTTGGTGATTTAAAGCGTATTGGTTTATCAATTAATTAAGGAGTGATGATGAAAGCACAAAATTTCAAGCAACGTGGAATCGGAATGGCTAGCCTGATCATGATTATCGCTGCCGTATTGTTCGTTTTTATTCTTGCGATGAAGTTGATTCCTGCTTACCTACATAACATGCAGATCCAGAAAATTTTTAAAACAGTTGCCGCGGATCCTGAAATGCAAAATGCCACTGTCAAAGACATTCGCTCTTCTTACGATAAACGGGCAATGATGGACTACATTACGGACATCACATCTGATGATATTGAAATTAGCAAAGAGGGTGGCAGCATTACTTTAAGTGCTAGCTATACGGTAAAAGTGCCAGTCGCTGGAAATGCAAGTCTAGTGCTTGATTTTAATCCGAAGAGTGCGCACTAATAGCGGGTATGGATCGCGATTTATTGTGCCGTCAGATTGGATATTCTTTTTTGCAGCCGCAATGGTTGCAAAGAGCCCTGACGCATCGCAGCTATAGTACGGCTCATTACGAGCGCTTGGAATTTTTAGGCGATAGTGTTTTAAATTGTGTTATCGCTAAATATCTTTACGATCTTCATCCCAATTTGCCTGAAGGCGATCTCTCTCGATTGCGCTCTAACTTAGTCAATCAGCACACGCTCTACACCTTGGCGCAGTCTTTGAACTTAGGTGAGTTATTGTTGCTTGGTGAAGGAGAGCGCAAGAGTGCCGGCTTCCGTCGTCCCTCGATTTTGGCGGACGCGATGGAGGCATTATTCGGAGCGGTCTTTTTGGATGGTGGATTTGATTTTGCGGAGCAAGTTGTCCTCAAATTGTATGTGCCACTGATTGCGCAGATGGATGCGCAAAGTATGGGTAAAGACGCTAAGACTCAGCTACAAGAGTGTCTGCAAGCGAGAAAATTGATGCTACCTAAATACACCGTGGTGGCGACACAAGGCGAGGCCCACGCGCAACTGTTTGTCGTCGAGTGCGAAATTGCAAAACCTAAAATTACGACGCGGGGCGAAGGTAGTAGCCGCCGTGTTGCCGAACAAGCCGCCGCAGAAACGGCTTACAACTTACTGAAACAATCCAACCCATGACCGAAAATGCACAGCCGTTCCACAGTGGTTTTATCTCGATCGTTGGCCGCCCTAACGTGGGTAAATCAACGCTACTGAATCATCTAATCGGGCAAAAAATCAGTATCACCTCGCGCAAAGCGCAGACGACTCGCCATCGCATCACCGGCATTCTCACTGAAGACGAAACGCAGTTTGTTTTTGTTGATACACCGGGCTTTCAAACGCAGTATTTAAATACGCTGAATAAAGGCCTGAATAAAGTGGTCACCAGCAGTTTGCGTGATGTGAGTGTGGTGCTGTTTGTGATCGAGGCGCGTATTTTTGATGAGCGTGATCGTCTAGTGATGAAACTGTTGCCTACCAACATTCCGGTGATTTTGGTGATCAACAAAGTTGATAACATGGAGCACAAAAATCAGTTGCTACCATTCATGCAAGACATTTCCCAAGAGCGCCACTTCGCTGCAATTGTCCCAGTGAGCGCAAAGCACGATAACCAGCTCGATACGTTATTGGATGCGATTCGCCCATACCTTCCTGAAGGCGAAAAAATTTATCCCGAAGATGAAGTCACCGATCGTAATGAGCGCTTCCTCGCTGCAGAAATTGTTCGCGAAAAAGTATTTCGCTTTACGGGTGAAGAGTTGCCCTATTCGGTGAGCGTGGTGATTGAGCAGTTCAAAATGGAAGGCAAAATGCGCCGTATTCATGCCGCCATCTTGGTCGATAAAGATGCGCATAAAGCGATGCTAATTGGTGCTAAAGGTGAAAAGCTAAAAGAAATTGCAACGCAGGCGCGCCTTGATATGGAAAAACTTTTCGATGGAAAAGTCTATCTTGAGGTTTGGATCAAAGTACGTAGCGGTTGGGCAGATAGCCCGCAAATGTTGAAATCATTGGGTTACGAATAAGTTGTAGGTTGGGTGGAGCGCAGCGATACCCAACATTTGGGGCAGCACCCTAATCCATAGGCTGAGGAGTGATTGTTTGATGACCCCGCAACAATTTATCGCAAAGTGGCAAGGTAGTACACTCAACGAGCGACAAAGTTATCAGGCGCATTTCGCCGACCTGTGTGCCTTGGTCGGTGCCGAAGTTCCTACTCCCGCCAGCGCAGACAACTATTGCTACGAACGCGGTGTCGCCAAGACGGGCAGCAAACATGGCTGGGCGGACGTGTGGAAGCGCGGTTTTTTCGCTATCGAATACAAAGCGCCGGATCGCAATCTGGATGCCGCGCTCAAACAGCTGATGACCTACGCGCTGGCGCTGGACAACCCGCCGCTGTTGGTGGTGTGCGACACCCAGATCATCCAGATACACACCCATTTCACCAACGCGCCCAGCGAGATACACACCATCGCCCTGCAAGATCTCGGCGAACCAAGCAACCTCGACAAGCTGCGCTGGCTTTTCACCGCGCCGGATAAATTTCACCCGCAACGCACCATCGCGCAGATCACCGAAGAAGCCGCAGGCAAATTCGCCGCCCTCGCGCAATCGTTGAATAGCAGAGATCATGCGCCGCAAGCCGTGGCGCACTTCCTCAACCAATGCCTGTTCTGTTTGTTTGCCGAAGATGCCGCACTGTTGCCGGAAAAGTTATTCGAGCGTCTACTGGATAAAAGCCAGACCGACCCCGCTAAACTTTCTTCGCGCTTGGAAGAGCTATTCAACGCCATGCGCAAAGGCGGAGACTTCGCGTTG
>JBAXEJ010000029.1:0-31094 GCA_037140475.1 Gallionellaceae bacterium | reverse complement strand
ACAGCAGGCAACTTAATCTGGAATAACTGCTCAAACTCGCTTAAGTTTTCCGTGTCCAAACCAAAGTTGAGCTCATCGGTTGTCTCTGACAAGCTTCCTCTCAAGGTTAAGTGTGAGCTCATAAAATCGAGCTTAAGATCAATCGGCCAAGGTTTTTCGAGGTGCGCTAAGTCAGCAACCGTGCCGCCCGTAAATTCAAGTTGATAGGGTGCGGTCTTTTCAACTGTGCCGTGCAAAGTCAATGAAATAGGCTCACCCGCGGGGAACTGAGCGACGAGCGATTGCAATTCAAAGAAATGGCTTTTCTGATTGGCTCCAATAAACTCGACATCAAGTTTTTCAAGCGCCACGCGCTTGATGTCGAGCGCCGCGAGTAACTGCGCTAGATCAACACTGGACGGCTTTGCCTTCGGTTCGATCTCTTGCTTAGGTTGCGGTGGATTGAATTTCCAATTCGTCGTGCCGTCTTTTTTGACTTGGAGGCGTGCATGCACATCGCTCCCGGCCAACTCTTCAACTTGAAAGCGCATACGCAATAACGGCCATAAATCTAAAGCCAAGCGTGCCTCGCCAAGGCTGGCAAAATCGCCTCCTTCAAAACCCGTGGCATTGGCAATATGTAATCCACCGATGCGCAATTTTGGATGAGCGGAAATTTCTAACTGCAACGGCCCGTCAAAGCGCACTTCGCGGCCAAGATTTTGCGTAAGCAGGGTAGCTGCTTTACCTCGCCAATTAGCCAGGTCAATCGAAACCCCAATCAGCGCGATATACAAAATGGTTAGCAGCAAGGCGGCACCAAATATCGCTAGCAAGCGAAATGACTTGGCAGCGAAAGGATGGCGCAGTAAAAAATTTTTAATCGACATTGCGAGCTATCTGCTGGATGTTATTTTGAAAAGAATCCCACATACCACGCCCATGCCATCAATCCCCAGAACAGCACGAAAATCCAAGTGAAATGCCACCACGATTTTTTCTCTGCATACGGGTCAACTAAAGAGCGCTGCGCGCCGGTCGGCAAGCTAGCCAAGGCTGTGAGTGAAGTGCCAAATGGAACATTAATCAACACACGAGCATTAATCGCCCAACCACACGCATCGAGTATCGGCCCTAAATTGCGATGTTTTAGTTTGAACCATGCCAACAGCATTGAGGGGCCAGAGACAGCCAACATCAATCCGATAAAGGCAAAAGGAATTTGCCAAAATTTAAGACCAATAATGCCGCCCACAATGGATGCCACCATACCGCCGATGGCACCAATTGCCAGTCCTATCGCGGCAAAAATACCGGCAAATTTTGCCACGTCAAAAGCTGGCTTAGACGGCGCACTCGGCGAAGCCACCACGGCATTGGTGACCACATTGACTGCTTGAACTCGCTCATCATTACCCGCGCTGACTTTGGTCGCGGCAAATTTTTGCATCTGCTCACTAATCGCTGCCGATACTTTTTTATAGGGCAGCCAAAATGCCTGGCGAATACTGATGGGGTGATCGACGATACGCACAATCGTCGCGTTCCAGTCTTGCCCTTTACGATTATAAAAAATGCCATGACGGCCAGCACGCAAGAAATCAGAATCACCCGCCGTGAAGGCAGCGACGATGTTCATTTTTTCGGCCCCACCGTTACGCACCAACTCACAATAAGCCAAACAAACGCCACTCGGTGTAGCGAAAGCTGCATGCGCATTCACATCCTCAACTCGAATACACAGTTCACAGCTACGACCATCCAGATACAACGTGCCGACCTGAAAGATTGCTTTCTTTTTTCCTGAATAAAAATCACGGAAGGACACAAAATTATTCGCTAACTGCAACAAATCACGCTGGTAGCGAATCAAGCGCTCGACGGAGCGGATCTCTTTAATTTCCGCCGCCGCAATTTTATCTTGCTCAAAATAACGCACCAGCTCAGTTTGACTGTCGCTCGCCAATATTTCACGCAAACGCACAATACCTAAAACGTCAATCTTGCTTGCCGGCTTACCGCTTTGCCACGCCTCAAAAGCCGAAAACTTCTCAACCAACGCAACCCACTCTGTTGCAGAGATATTTTTCTTATCTCCTAATAAGGGCAACACGGCGCGTGTTCGAAAAGTTTCTATTTTTTGTTGCCATGCAGGATTAATCCCCTGCATCAGCGACAAAGATCTATTGGCTTCAATAGTCGCCAAAGGAAAAGCTGCGACCTCAACATTATCCGCAGACAAATTACCGATTGCTAGTTTTTGATAGTCTTCCGTCGAGCGACTTAACAAGCCGGCGGTGCGTGAGTCATAAGCTGCGATTTGGCAACGCGTAAAATAGTCATCAATCTTCGCTTTGACTGCCTGCATCGCTGCGGCAGCGCCCCCACTCTCCTCACCCAGCAACAACACGGCCGCATCGGCTTTGCTATGCCACGCCACATACTCCGCAGCCTCGGCAAAGAATTGTGCCACCTGCGTTTCATTTACCCCTTGATCACCGCTAACATCAGCAACGCTACCCATCGCTTTTTCGATGTCAGTAATGACCGCCTGCAAGTCGGCTCCCTCAGCCTGCTTGGCACACAACACGCCGTCACCATTCAATTGCAAACCTGCAAAAAACTTTTCGATACCCTGCAAATCAGCGAGTGAAATTTCGTCCGCCTCAGGCTTGCCCACTGTTTTTAAAATATGTCGTGCCGCCGAGAGAATCTGCGCGCCCTGCTCATTGCTGTCATTGATATTTGAAAGCTGCAAACGATCTAATTCGCCTGCGAGTGAATCGCTATTTTTTACCAGTGGCGCTATCCAATTTACGGCGGCTAAAATTTCATTGGCACGCACATAACCATCGCCGTCGCTATCAATCATGTCGAGCGTACAGCTATCAAATTCAATGCCGCGCGTCGGGCAACTTAACGCCACCCAGAGCTTTTGATCTAACTCATTCAGCGCTAATAAATCTGCACCACTATCCAACCGTACCTGATCAAATCCACCCGCGCGAAAAAAATTCCAAGTATGCAATGACTTCATCATGTTCCTAGCTTAAATTATGTAATGACTGATCCAGTCAGCGGGTTGAAAGAGAGGGTACACTACCCCAAGCATCGCCTAGTGCATTGCAAACGCTAAGGTCCTTAGTTCGTCTTTCTACTGCAACCATTTAAAAATTGATTTTAATTTCGTGGTTTAAATCTTTTCATGTTGGTCTGTTACTTCATGAATCATTGCATCCCGGAGAATGCCATTGATTTTAGTTTGATAGCCCTTCCCTTTTGATCTCAGCCAAGCAAGGACATCCGCATCTATACGAACGGTTGTTACTTGCTTAGTTGGGCGATAAAACGGATTCTTGACCGCACTAACCCAAAACTGATCACCTAAGGGTGGAATATCTGAGTAATCAATTCGCTCTTCTGGCATTTTGGCTAATTTTTTAAGCTCTGCCATTTGCGTATCAGTAAGTTTGTTTGTCATAACGATTCCTTTCATTTTTGTCTGCACGTCTGGCGGATATTATCCTGATGATTTCGGTGCCATCTGCCATAGTTACGGTATGCGCGACTAGCAAAACCACGATGCCGCCAACTATGCCAATTGTTTGCCATCGCTCCTCTCCATTCTCGTGGCGGTCTTGTGATAAAAATGCAAACGGATCATCAAAGACGTGCTGAGCTAAATCGAAGCTGACGCCATGCTTCAACTGGTTACGAAGATTCTTATCTTCGTCCCATTCAAATTTTATGTTCATGCAAATATGTTAATACAATTTTGTAATTATTT
Source organism: Gallionellaceae bacterium (assembly GCA_037140475.1). Lineage (GTDB taxonomy): Bacteria > Pseudomonadota > Gammaproteobacteria > Burkholderiales > Gallionellaceae > PALSA-1006. The sequence goes on along the minus strand of JBAXEJ010000029.1, from coordinate 27,328 downwards.
GAAATTAAATTAAATTAAATGGCATACATGACAATTAATTTAGCGCTCGACTCGCGCGATGAAGAACCTCCTATTTGACTACCCCCCCAAATAGATCACTCAAGGGCTGCGACATAACCATTTGTTATACATAGCAAAAAGGCGGGAGAGCATCCCGCCTTTTTGCCGAACTTCAAATTGCTCGCAATTACTTCACAAGCACTTTTTTCTCTTCTTTTACGACAGCGCCAATTTCTACGCGACGATTTTTAGCGCGACCTTCATTGGTTTTGTTATCCGCTACTGGGTTAGCAGCGCCTTCGCCTTTGGCAGACAAACGATCTGCCGCCACGCCATTCTTGGTCAGAAAAGCCTTTACCGCCTCAGCACGTGCCGCTGACAATTTCACGTTTTTAGCAGCATCGCCACGATCATCGGTGTAACCGGTAATTGCTAAATCAGCCTCTTTATTTACTGCGGCAAACTCAACTGCTTTTGCCAACTCAGCACTGGCTGATTTGTTCAATACCGCTGAACCGCTCGCGAAGCTCGCACCTTCAAGGGTGATTTTCTTCTCAGAAACAATCGTTTTGTAAGCAGGATCGGCTGGCTTCGCAGTTGCAGCTTGTTCTGCTGCCAACTTGTCCGCGGCAGCTTTTTCAGCATTCGCTTTTTCGTAAGCAGCTCGCTCAGCAGCAGACTTGCCTGCCATTGCTTTTTCAGTAGCGGCTTTATCGGCGGCAGCCTTTTCAGCGGCCATCTTATCTGCAGCGGCTTTGTCAGCGGCCGCTTTATCGGCAGCTGCTTTATCGGCGGCGGCGCGCTCTGCTGCTGCCTTATCGGCTGCCGCTTTGTCAGCAGCGGCACGAGCTACTGCTGAACGAGAAGCACCACCATACTGATAGTTAAAACCAATACCGATATTATTGTTGCGCATGCTGTCTTTGGTATCCGTTGTCCATTCGGCGTTTAAAGACCAACGATCGGTTAGGCTGTATTCCACACCCACACCACCGTGCAAACGCTCGCCTGGTGCTGTTGCAGCCACGCCTAATTTGGCGTAGGGCAACCAACGATTCATCGGCAAACCAAGGCGTGCATCCAAACCAACATCATCGTGAGTGTAAGACGAGTTGTGCCCGTCATAAAAAGCCTCCGCGCCCACTAAGTAATTGCTGAAATTCCAGTTATAGCCGCCCTTTAAACCAAGGTAAGCATTGTTTTTATCTGATAAGCCAGATGCGCTAGAAGTGTTGTTACCTACCAACAAACCCGCGTAAGTGCCTTCAAAATTGCCCGCTTGAACGTTCGCAGATAGCGCAACGCTCAATAAAATTGTGGAAAGACCTAAATTTTTCATACCGAACCCCTAATCACATTAATCAAAAAAATGCCGACTTCTTTGCTTGCTAAAGTCGGAATGGCGCGCATTGTACCAAACTATCGTGCCTCCTAAGCCGAATCATTCGCTGAGGCGCATGGTGCTAAGCATAGTAAACAGCGGTTGCTCGTGCGACAATAAACGCGAAAACTGGGGCGGGAAAGCGGATAGATAACGCGGTATAGAAAGACCGTTTTGGCTGGCAAGAATTGGCTTTCCTTGAGAATACTCTATCAAACGAGGGATGCATGATGGACGTAATGAACGACACCACCAGCGCTTTGCTCTCCACCATCCGACAGCTCGCGGCCGAGTTGCACACACGCCCCGAAAAGGCCATTCAAATCACGCTAGATAGCTCCCTTGAACGCGATCTAGGTTTTGACAGCTTGGGACGAGTAGAACTACTTACACGCATCGAGCATCTCTTCAGTATCAGCCTACCAGAACAACTATTTGCCACGGCTGAAACGCCACGCGATTTGTTACAAGCGGTGCTGAAGGCGGCACCCGCTATCGCCTTATCGTCAGACAAACAAAGAGATGAAGCACCACTCTGGGTACAGGCAGAACCTGCCGATGCACTCACCTTATTGCAAGTACTAGCGTGGCATGTGCGCACCCACCCCGAACGCACGCACATCATTTTTCGGGAAGCAGAGGGCAATGAAACGACGTTGAGCTATGCCGCATTGAGCGAATGTGCGGCAAAAATTGCGGCGGGTCTACTAGAGCGCGAATTACAACCCAGCCAATCAGTAGCAATCATGCTGCCCACCAGCCTTGCCTATTTCTACTGCTTCTTCGGCGTGCTGATGGCAGGAGGGGTGCCTGTGCCAATCTATCCACCGTCCCGCCCATCGCAGATGGAGGAACACCTGCGGCGGCATGCGTGCATTCTCTCCAACGCGCTCGCTGCCATTTTGATCACAGTGCCTGAAGCGAAGACAACAGCTCGGTTGCTTAGAGCGCAGGTGGAGTCTTTACGTATGATAGTCACGGCGGACGAACTGGCCGGCGCAGGAAGTGCGCCTAGCCTTTCACTTAAGCCCGAGAGCACGGCGCTGATCCAGTACACCTCCGGCAGCACTGGCAACCCCAAGGGCACTGTACTGACCCACGCCAACTTGCTGGCTAACATCCGCGCCATGGGCAAGGCCTTGCAAGTCACCTCTACCGATGTTTTTGTCAGTTGGCTACCGCTCTACCACGACATGGGTCTGATCGGCGCTTGGCTGGGTAGCCTGTACCATGCCTGCCCGCTGGTGGTGATGTCGCCGTTCAGTTTTTTGGTACGCCCAGAGAACTGGCTTTGGGCGATCCACAAGCATCGCGGCACCCTTTCCGCCTCCCCCAATTTCGGTTACGAACTGTGCCTACGCAAGATTCCCGACACCGCTCTCGCAGGGCTCGATCTATCAAGTTGGCGTATGGCGTTCAATGGCGCGGAGCCGGTCAGCGCTGAAACCATCTCGCGCTTCGCATATCGATTTGGCCAATATGGCTTACATCCAACGGCGATAACGCCGGTTTACGGGCTGGCTGAATGCTCAGTGGGTTTAGCGTTTCCGCCGCCTGGACGTGGCCCACTGATCGACTGCATCAAGCGTGACAGCCTCATGCGTTCCGGTTATGCCGAACCGGCTAGCGGCGACGAAAAAGAGGTGTTGCGCATTCCTGCATGCGGGCAACCACTTCCCGGGCATGAGATCAGGATCGTCGACGCCACGGGGCGCGAATTGAGCGAACGTATGGAAGGGCATCTCGAATTCAAAGGGCCATCCACCACAAGCGGCTACTTACGCAACCCAGAGCAAACGAGCCTGCTGTTCCACGGCGAGTGGCTGGATTCCGGCGATTATGCTTATCAGGCCGAAGGCGACATTTATCTGACGGGGCGCTCAAAAGACATCATCATCCGTGCCGGTCGCAATATCTATCCCTATGAACTCGAACAAGCTGTGGGGAGCATCCCAGGTATCCGCAAAGGTTGCGTAGCGGTGTTTGGCAGCCCCGATCCCACCACCGGTACAGAGCGCTTAGTGGTGCTAGCCGAAACTCGCGAGACGAGCTCCACCCAATTGCAATCTCTGCACGAACAAATCAGTGCACTGACACTGGATATGCTGGGAATCGCTGCGGACAATATCGTGTTAGCGCCGGTGCATAGCGTACTCAAAACTTCGAGCGGAAAAATCCGCCGCGCGGCCTGCCGAGAATTATTCGAAAAGGGCGCTACGCCACCACGCGCAGTTTGGGTACAAATCACGAGATTGGCTTGGTCTGGAATATTGCCGCAGTTGCGCCGCCGCAGCAGAGTGGTATTGGATATGTGCTACGCCATCTACACTTGGGCGCTGTTCTGGATAGCGGCACCGTTGACCTGGCTGACCGCCGCATTGCTAACTCGTCCTGTTTGGGCCTGGGCGACAAGCCACACGATTGCTAGGATGTTTGCGCGCTTGACCGCAACACCGCTAATCGTTCACGGCATGGAAAATCTATCACCCGATTCACCCTGTGTGTTGATATGCAACCATACTAGCTACCTTGATGGCATCGTATTGGTCGCCACCTTGCCGGGCAAACTTAGCAGAGTTGGATATTTCAGTTTCGTCGCCAAGCGCGAATTATTGGGCAACTTCGTCTCTCGCATCTTTCTCCAGAACATCGGCACTGAATTCGTCGAGCGCTTCGAATCGCAGCGTAGCCTAGCGGATGTGAAGCAGGTGGCACGCTCCCTACAATCCGGACGTAGCCCAATATTTTTTCCGGAAGGTACGTTCAGCCGCGTCCCTGGCCTGTCGCCCTTCCGCATGGGTGCATTTGTGATTGCTACCGAAGCGGGAGTGCCCGTTGTGCCGGTGAGCATACGCGGTGCCCGCTCCATCCTGCGCGACGGCCACTGGTTTCCACGTCGAGGTAGCATTACCCTAACGATAGGCAAGCCGATTAGGCCGGAGGGCAAAGGCTGGGCTGCAGCCATCCTCCTGCGCAACACAGCCCGAGCTGAGATCTCGCGTCAGTGCGGAGAACCTGATCTTGCGTCGGGAGCTACAGAGGCATAAATATTCTTTATCTGCTTCAATTATTGGTTATTTGCATTCTGGGGTTGGTTAGCAGGACATCCAATCCAGCTGAGTACTCCGGTTGAAATCAGCGTTTTGTCCGCATTTTTCTCGAAAGTCCAATAGGTAGCAATTTAACGAGGGGGCTATGTCTATTTAGAACTGAAAAAATGAGCATTCCCAATGGATAATTAGAGTTTGTTGTATCTACTTTAATACCCGCAGCGATAATCATCATCCATAAAGTTTTGTAAACAACTGGCGCAGTCGGAGTGCGGCGTGGCGATCTTCATTTAACCAAGATTTGCTGTAGCCCAGGCGTTTTTCCAACCACTTTTCAAATGAGCGACGCGGTGCGATGTCGATTTCGCCATCGTGAAATTCCACGGGTTTTTGCGGATTGCCACCCCACTCGACTTCATGCAGTAGCTCTTGTCGAAATATAAAAATATGCAAATCTTCCTGTCTGCGGGTACGTAGTTTCAAAGCTAAAACACCAGATACAGGCAACAGCCCTAATGCGCGGATCGTGCGCCCCATACAATCGCTGCTGCTTACCAACTCATGACATTCGTATTCAAGCCACTCATCCACCCGCTCCAGTGCGGGTAGCGTTGGGACAATGCCCGTGTATGCCCAATCCTTGTGCAAGCGTATCGCCAATCCACAGGCATCAAACTGCTCAAATAAGCTGGGGGCAATATCGAAAATGGCCGATAGAGCGTGACCGTGGCGCAAGAGCGTCATGTGCATCGTCTCAAAGCGATGGGTCAGCATATCCATCAAGCGCATTCGTAAGTGGGTGTGCCAAGTCGTAAGCTGCAAACTGTAGTGACGCGCCTGGTGGCTGGCGGCACGTAACGCCGCCAGCGGCAAATTTCGTGGTTTGGCGTGATGGCAGGCGATGAGTCCCCACAACGCGCCGCTCACTACTATAGGGAAGGACAAAGAGGCATGCACCCCCATGTTGGAAAGATAATGCTGATGCATGGGCGACACGCTGCGCAGATCAGACCAAGTCAGATTGGGCGGAGTGTGTTGACTACTTAACAAAGGTATGGCGGGCGCTTGAGAATCAGGAATCAGGCGCCAAGGATTGTTCAAGTATAAAGTGCGCGCAATAAGCGGAATATCGCTTCCGGGAAAGCGCAACCCCAAATAGCTACCGTAAATCACATCACGGCGCGCCTCTGCCAAAACTTCACCATCACCATCGTCGCGAAAGGCGTAGATCATCACCCGATCAAATCCTGTCAACTCATGAAATAGGCGGACGGTTCCTTGGTGCAGAGCTTGCATTTCAAGGATATTTCGCGGCGATGAAATTTGCAGCAAATGAGGAGGAAAGTTGATCTGCGTTAGTGCATGCGGTAATAATTCAACCACAAAGCCATCACTGCTGCGGATGACGATAATGTCAAGAATGCTTTCTTCGTCCACCCTCACCGCAAACAACTCACCGCGACTGCCTGGCTCGGCAGACAACTTGGCGAAGGCTGGGGCGAGTAACGCGGCAAACTCCTGAGGCAATTGTTCACCGAGCAAAGATGCTGGTGAGTAGGGGAGGAATTCCCAAATCTGTGCGCTTATATGGCTGATGCGCAGGTCCGCATCAAGATAAAGCAATGCGCCGTGCGGCTGGATTGCACCGGAGTGAGCTAGCGGCTCTGCCTCGCAACGCGCTATCCAATCGTGTTCATCGGTCATTGGGAATGAATCACGGCAGGCGCAGACTTAAGACCTTTATTTGCGACTGGACTAAACAAAAAGATCACTTGATGGTCTCCCTCCGCTCATTCTCAATCGAACAAGATCTGGAATAGTATGAACCCCTAGTTTCATCATCAAACGCGCTTTGTGAACTTCTACGGTTCTTGTGCTAATTCCAAGAGAGTCTGCAATGTCACGATTGTGTTGTCCGGCAACCACCAATTCCATCACTTGCACTTCACGTGGGGTAAGGTTTGAAAGACGTTCTGAAAATTCAGCAAATTGTTTGTCATGGACTCTCGAATCGGCTTGTCGCGCAAATGCATCATCAATTGCCGAGATTAATTTTGCGCCATCGATCGGTTTTTCGAGGAAATCAACAGCGTGCGACAGGAATGCTTCTCGCGCCGACTCAACATCGCCATGCCCTGTCATGATGATCGTGGGCATTCCACACCCGATTTCAATCAGATGCTTTTGCAGGGCTAGTCCGTTCATTCCAGGCATACGAATATCGATCAGTAAACACCCGAACCATTCTTTTCGATATGCGTTAAGGAAGCTTTCTGCATCGGCAAACATTGCATTGGGATAGCCTTGCAAACTTAGGAGAAGCGCCAAAGAATCGCGAACCGAGCGATCATCCTCGACAATGTAAATAGTAAATCCGCTATGTGGCATTGCGACCTATGCTTTCAATTGGCAAAATTAAATTCAAAATTCCATGATCAGCCACCTCGGCGAACAGAGTTCCACCATGCGCCTCAACGATGGAGCGACTAATCGCTAAACCAAGCCCCAATCCGCTTGCTTTAAATGACGTAAAGGGCTCGAACATGTGTGTCAACTTGCTCTCAGAAATGCCTAAGCCACTATCCTCAATAAGCACATGAACCTGCTCAGGAAGCTCATTGCTTACCTTCAAGCGAATATATCTTTGCCCAGAGGTTTGTTCCGAAACAGCATCAAAAGCATTAGAGATGAGATTGCGGAACACGACCTCCAACTGAATGCGGTCTGCCAAAATCATGTGGCGAGTTGGAGAGGCAATGCTTAGTTCTATATTCTGTTGCTGAGACTTGGTGGAAAAAGGAATTAGCGCAGCCTGCAATAACTCTTCAAGTTCGAGGGATTCGAGCTGGGTGGTTCCAGAAGTAAAGAAACCACGCAGACGTCTCACAACTTCAGCCGCACGAAACGATTCAGAAACCATTTTGCCGATCACCTCACGTAACCTCTCTCCGGTCTCACCTTGATCTAGCATTTTTTCACAGGCCATTCCATAAGTGGAAAGTGCGGTTAAAGGTTGGTTCAACTCGTGAGCTAAAGCACCTGCCATTTCACCTGCCGCCGCCAAGTGAAGTGTCTGGCGAAGCTCCGCACTCACCCTCTGCCTTTCATCAATCACCACGCCGATGAATAGCCCGATAAAACCCAACACTGCGCCAAGTATCTGTAGCCCAAATACCGACGCAGGAACCATGTCTAAACTTCGCACTACCAAAATAATTCCTGCCTGTAACACAAAGGCTGCCAAGGCAGCACCAGCCACTCCCTGCCTTGCTGCAGCCCAAACAATAGGGGGGAAAAGTAGATAAAAATACTGGAAGTTGCCGATTTCAGCGAATCTGAATGCAATAAAAAGCATGGCTATGGCAAGCGCCAAATAGCCGACCGTTTCCCAATGCCACAAGCCTCTCGTCATTCGCTTACGATCTTCAAAGAGCATCCAAAAGAACGGCATTGTTACGAGAATGCCTACGCAATCTCCAATCCAAAGTCGGGATAGTGCAACGCCCCACTCTCCTGAAGGAATCAAATTGAAGCTCAGTAGCAATGCAATGTAGAGAAAGCTGCTCGCAAAAGTCCCCACAACCACCACAGTAAACCATGCTAATAAAGCTTTTTGATCCATCAAAACTTCACTCGGGTTGGTGATTTGGCGGCGGAGGACCTCAACCATGGCGATGTAACTCAAGACAAGGCCAGCTGAAATAAGGATGGTAGTAAACAGAGATTCAGGAATGCCGCGCACAAGTATCTCACTCAAGAGCACCGCGACGAACCATGGTATCCAAGTGACTCTGCCGTACCGAAGGGAAAACACCAGCCCGAGTGCTAAAGCTGGACTCCAAGGGGTGATGTGCAGCCCATGAAAATCTTGAAAATACCCTGCCCAATCCAACATTACATAACTTGCGATGAAGGTGGGCCATTGAAATGGTGGCTTGATGAGCAGTCTCAATTTACATCCAAATAAAAAGGTATTTTAGAATTATCCACTATCGTCACACTTCATACATCGGTTTACCACGTAAGGGCTCCCCTTATTTCAAACCTCAGCGCTACACCACACCAATCTATCTACTTGATTAATATAGATCGGCATGCAAACCGTAACTGTATTGAACACGTAGGGATATTCCCCAATTTTCAAACCAAAATATTCGCCCTAGCATAACCCCATCAGCCTTCCGATATTCGACTTGGCTGAGCAGGGATAAATAAGTGTCTTTTGCAACAATCACTGGGGAGAAATATCGTGGCAAATATGAAAGTAGGCACCCGTTTAGCACTGGGCTTCGGCGCTGTCATTACCTTGATGATCATCATCGCAGCTGTCGGCATAAACAGCATGAATTCAATAAACAAAGAGCTGGATGACATCGTGGGCGATAAGTTCCCCAAGACGGTGTGGGCGAACAATATGGTGGATGGCGTCAACGTTATTGCACGTGCTATGCGTAACGGATTGCTGGAAACCGACCCTGCCAAAATTTCGGCTCAGATTGATCGTATTGGAGTAGCACGCGAAGAAATTAAAGCCGAGCTAGCCAAGCTAGAAGACAAGATCAAATCACCCGAAGGCATTGCGGTGCTAGAAAAAGTGAAAGAAGCGCGCGCCACTTACGTCGGCCATCAAGATGAGTTCCTGAAATTAATGAAAGACGGCAAACGTGATGAGAGCCGTGTTTATTTATTGGATACTCTGCGTAAATCGCAAACGGTTTACATCGACTCAATTAGTAAACTGATCAACTTCCAAACGGATTTGATGACCAAAGCGGGTGAAGACGCCGACAAGGCGGTTACTACCGCACTCGAAATAATTGTGATAATGGTGATAATTGCCGTGATCGCCGGTGTGACCATCGCGATGATCATCATGAAAAATCTGATGAAGCAATTAGGTGGCGAGCCAGATTACGCAGCGGATGCGGTGGGTAAAATCGCCCAAGGCGACCTCACCATGGAATTGGCGTTACGTCCGGGTGATAACAGCAGCTTGTTGTACTCGTTGAAAAACATGCAAGACAGTTTGCGCAGCATTGTTGGCGAGATTCGCAACATTGTAGCCGCTGCAAACAAGGGCGATTTCAGCACCAAGATGGACATGAACGGCAAGGCCGGCTACACCAAAGAACTGTCCGAACTGTTGAACCAACTGAGCAACACTGTTGATGGCGCATTCAAAGACACGATACGCGTGACCGATGCGTTAGCCGCGGGTGACTTGACCCAAAAGGTTACCCAAGACTATCAAGGTGCTTATGGGCAGGTCAAAGCTAGCGTCAACAGCACGGTTGATTCTCTCAACAAGATCGTTGAAGAAATTAAAGCAATCGTAGAAGATGCAGCGATTCGCGGTAGTTTCGCCACCAAGATGGATATGAATGGCAAACAGGGTTACACGAAGACACTGTCTGAATTGTTGAACCAGTTATCTAACGTCACCGACGAAGCCATGAACGACATCATGCGCGTCGCCAAGTCTCTGGCCGATGCCGATCTGACGCAGAAGATTACTAAAGACTATCCAGGTCTGTTTGGAGAAACTAAAGACGGTGTTAATACCACTGTTGAAAACCTTAAAACACTGGTCAACGAAGTCAAAATCTCCGTGGATTCGATTGGTACAGCATCCAAAGAAATTGCTTCAGGTAACACAGATCTTTCACAGCGCACTGAAGAGCAAGCCTCAAGCTTGGAAGAAACTGCGGCAAGTATGGAAGAACTGACTTCTACTGTGAAACAGAACGCCGACAACGCCAAACAAGCCAACCAACTCGCCCACAACGCCAGCAGCGTTGCTCAAAAGGGTGGCGCAGTCGTTCAAGAGGTAGTCGGCACCATGTCTTCAATTAACGAATCTTCTCGCAAGATTGTGGACATCATTTCTGTCATCGACGGTATTGCTTTCCAAACTAACATCTTGGCGTTGAACGCTGCGGTGGAAGCGGCGCGTGCCGGCGAGCAAGGTCGTGGATTTGCGGTTGTGGCAGCCGAAGTGCGTAACTTGGCACAACGCTCAGCTGCAGCAGCAAAAGAAATCAAAACATTGATTGGAGATTCGACTGAGAAGGTCGAGATTGGAACTAAGTTGGTGGATGAAGCCGGCAAGACGATGGAAGAAATCGTCAACGCCGTTAAACGCGTGACTGACATCATGTCTGAGATCAGCGCGGCATCGGCAGAGCAAAGCCAAGGTATTGAGCAGGTAAACCAAGCCATCACCCAGATGGACGAAGTCACTCAGCAAAACGCTGCACTAGTGGAAGAAGCAGCAGCGGCATCCGAGTCGCTCCAAGAAGAAGCACAAAAACTTACAGACTCTGTGAGTGTATTCAAAATGGACAACTCAAGTAAACAGGTCGCTCGCGTTGAAACTGCGCCTCGTGGGGCAGTTAGGCCTGTCGCTAAACATCCAAGTTCAACAACCCAAAAACATCCTGCCCACACAGGCTCTACTAAAGCGCTTCCAAGTAAATCGGCCAAAAGCGCTGAGGAGTGGGAAGAGTTTTAGATCACAGAAGCTCTCAGCTACGATTAGGCACAGACGGACACAATCTACAAAGTGAATAAGCTCTGCCACAGATAATGATTCTCTGTGCCTTTAGTTGCTGTTTTTAGCTAGCAAGAAAGAAGATTAGGGAGAACGACATGGCAACAGATACCAGCATAGTAAATGCCGCAGATAGTGGCGGTGCAGCAGGAGGGGAGTTCCTCACCTTTACCTTGGGTGCGGAAGAATACGGCATTGATATTCTCAAAGTGCAAGAGATACGTGGTTATGACTCTGTCACTGCAATCGCCAATACTCCAGCTTTTATAAAAGGCGTAATTAATTTGCGTGGGATCATCGTGCCAATCGTTGATCTGCGCATTAAATTTAACCTGAGCAACGTCAATTACAACGAACTCACCATCGTCATCATATTGAACTTGAGTTCACGAATTGTGGGGGTGGTGGTAGACAGCGTCTCCGACGTGCTGACCTTGAGTCCTCAACAGATCAAGGCAGCTCCGACCTTGTCGACCTCATTAGATACGCGCTACATCATGGGCTTAGGCACTGTAGACCAACGAATGCTCATCCTCGTTGATATCGAAAAGCTCATGTCCAGCCGTGACATGGAATTAATGGATGAAGCAGTCGCTTAATTTCTACACACATTAAGATGATTACCTTACAAACTTTTCCAAATGTTGCTAGCTATTACTTACAGTTAGATAACGCGACCTCACTCGACGATGGTCTTCGTGTCATTGGCGAGATGAAGAAGCATGGGTTTTGTTTAAATGTCGTTTCCTACACCAACCTACTCAATAAAGCACGCTCATTAAGCGAAGGCCAAGCAATCCTTGCAGAGATGATCAAAGACGGTGTTAAGCCGAATGGCGCCACCTTTGTGACCCTAATCAACAAAGCAAGTAATCGGGTTGAGTGTCAAAAAGTCATTGATTTCATGCTAGAGGCACACCTTAAACCTGGTGCAAACATCTATAACACCATGTTGAATCACACGATCTATTTGTTCGAAGGCCATGAGATTTTGGCGGATATGCGTATGCACAAAGTCATGCCGAATGTCGCCACCTATACAAAGTTACTTGCAAAAACTCAGGCTTTTGAAGAGGGATTAACGATATTAGCCGAGATGCGTGAAATGAATGTGAAGCCCAATGTGGTGACCCACACAACCCTGCTTAACAAGGCCCGCAACTGGAATCAGTGTGTCACACTGATCGATGAAATGAGAGTCGCTGACATAACACCTAATTCCTATACCTACGTAGCTTTACTCAAACTGGTTGAAGAAGAGGCGCATATTGAGTTGATTCTGGCGGACATGCAAATAGATGGGGTACCCATCAGCCATTTTCATTTGAATGCTGTAAACAAAAAGTTTAGATCAGTCATCAACTCTCAATTCCTAGAACACAAACATCATGTCAATTAAGAGATATTTTTTTGTTAGCGAGAGAAACTATTCCTGTTGCATCAAAGGTCGAGGTTCGGATTGATCTGTTCCTAGGATGACAAATATCATTTTTTAATTGCGATGACTGCTTCATCCACACGCAGGCCTAAATTAATCACCGCAATATGGCGATGAGTTTGTGGTGATGTTAAATGATTTTGATGCCGATAAAATTGTCGTCATCACCCAAGCTCGTGTCATATCCAGAGCAGGAGGGCGAAATTCGATCAGGTTTTAAGAATAGTAAATTTTGAAATAGCTCGCATGTCACCACGAAAAATCCTGTACGAAGGTCAGCTTTCTGGCCTCGAGTTTCAAACCTTGGCAGAGACAAATTGTCCCTTATCGATTATTCCCATTTAAACACGAACGCCCCGATCGCCAAAAACACCGCACTGGTCAGCGAGAGAACCCACACATCCGGCATCACCAGTGCCAAGGTCGCGCCTTCGTTCATGATGCTGCGGGTGGCGGAGATCATGTGAGTGAGAGGAAATATCTGGGCGATGTTCTGTACCCAAGGTTGTGCGCCTTCCAAGGAGAACCACGCGCCTGAAAGTAACATCATCGGCCATGTCACGATGTTCAACATCCCGCCCGCCAGCTCTTCGCTCGCAGTATGCGCGGCGACTAAAAGACCGATGGAGATGAGGCTCATCGCCCCGAGTGTGGTGACGAGCAGTAGCGTGCCATACGAACCCTGCATGTTGAAATCGATGAAGAAGTCGCAACCCACATAGACGATGGTGGTGATGACGACGACCAACAACAAACGTGAGATGAGTTGCGCGAAGAGGAATTGGAATGCGCCCAGCGGCGTGGCTTTGAGTCGCTTCAAAAATCCGTTCTTGCGATAACGCACGATGACGAAGCCCACGCCGAACAGGCAGGCGAACATCATGTTCATGCCGAGGATGCCAGGCAGGAACCAATCCACATAACGTATCTCTGCACCTTCCACCGCTTGGCGCTCGAACTTGTCTGCCCCCACGCCCCAGATGATACGCTCCAACAGATAACCATTGGGTGAGCTGGTGTTGACCCAATACTTGGGCGCGGCGCTCACGTCGATGAGCATGTCCATCTGGTGATGCTTCACCTTGTTGATGGCGGCATCGAGGTCATCGTAAGGGATGAATTGCAGATGCTGTGTGGCCGGCAACTTGGGGGCGGCTTGTGTCAGCTGTTCGATGCCACCCACGACACCGATCTTGTAGATGTCTTTGTTGCCACCGGAGAAGGTGAACGCAAGACCAAACACCAACATGAACGGCATAGCGAGATTCCACACCAATGCGGAACGATCACGCAGGAATTCCATGTTGCGGGCATGTAGTACGGCGAGGAATTTTTTCATAGCTGTTCGGGTACCTCTAATGGTTCAAAGTTCTAAGCAAGGCAAGGCGCGAATGAAAAATTGCGACGCCGCATATGACTTATATGTAAGGAGAAATTTTTCATGATCAACGCTGTATTGCGACGAAATTTGGATCATTAGAGATGCCCGTGCTCCTTGCCTGTGACATTGATGAATAGATCTTCTAGCGTCCATGCTCGGATGCGCAACCTGTCCAAATTGATGCCGTTATCCATGAGCTGTTGCAGGGTGTGGTGCAAACGATTGGTCTTAATCTCGAACAGCTCGCCCGCCGGCACGGCGCCGATGTCCATCTGCATCAGCTTACCCCCGGCATCATCACTCGGTATCTGCAACACGACATCGCCGAAATGTTCGGTCAACAATTGCTGCGGTGTGCCCTGCGACACGATGCGCCCCTTGTCCATGATGGCGATCTCGTCGCACAGTGCATACGCCTCTTCCATGTAATGCGTGGTGAGCACGATGGTCTTGTTGCGCGACTTCACCAGCTTCACCAAGTCCCAAAAGTTACGACGCGCTTGTGGATCGAGACCTGTCGTCGGTTCATCCAAGAAGATGAGATCGGGATCGTTGATGAGCGCGAGACCAAGCAACAAGCGCTGACGTTGACCGCCAGAGAGCTTGCGGGTGTCTCTATCCAAGATGTCGGTGAGCGCACATAGTTCGATGACCTCATCGATCGGAAGTGTCTCGGCATACAGGCGCTCGAAGAACTTCAAGGTCTCTCGCACCGTCAGAAAATCCTGCAATGCGGTGTGTTGGAACTGGATACCCACCTCTTCACGGTAACGCGCGCCAAGCGGCTCACCTTTGTAAAGCACTGCACCACTGGTGGGTTGGTGGATGCCTTCCAGCATCTCGATGGTGGTTGTCTTGCCCGCGCCGTTGGGACCAAGTAGACCAAAGCAGATGCCCTTCGGGATCTCGAGGTTGATGCCATCCACGGCGCGCACGCCGGGATATTGTTTGACCAAGTTGCTTGCGGTGATAATAGATTGCATGACGATGTGTGCAATTTTGAAAGTAGTGAAGAGTAGCTTATGTCATTAAGGCATTTTTTGGGTGGGCATTTTTCATTGTGAGTTCGCCACAGGCAGCTTTCTAGCGATCTGATTATTTAGTCACAACTGACCGGTTTCGAGCAGATCAATCTCAACCTTGAATGCCGGGTCATGGCACAAAACGGCATAGCTCCAGTGTGCCTTTGAAACCTGCCTTCCAACCTCAGAATACAAATAGCCCAATTATTTAAATCGGTAGCTTAGTGCGATATAGGCAGTGTCCAGATATTGCTGATCAACCAGGGGGCTAAGCCGAATAGCATCACCGAGCCGTTTGTGGCGCACATTCAGATTTAGGTAGTAGTTATCCATCAGTCGTATCTCAGCGATAAGCCCAATGAGGCTATTGACTGCCCCCGAAGGCGTATAGCCTGCATATCCACTGCTGGCAGCTTCTAGGGCGGAGACACCGTAGTAATAACTCACGTATTCTTTAGACCGATACTCAACCCCAAGCAAGGGATACAGCCTCACCCTTGGAAACTTGATTCTTCCCCCATAGATCAGCTCGAACACATTGCCCTGCGATTTATTAATGTCGTGAAACGCATTGATCATAAAGCCGCCAATTGGCGTGACCTGAAGGGTGCCGATGCCCAGCGGAATGGAGCTCTCTCTTTTATCTAGCCCCGCCAATTCAGGAATGTCAGTTTTGAAACCATCTTGACTGAACCGCCCCACCAACTCCAGATGCCCATATCCCAACTCTAGTGTCTTCACGCCGAAGGTATCGATCCGCGCGAACATCCTACTGAATTTGAAATCCAAATACGGCAATGCGCTCATCCCGTCAGGTTCACCTCTGACGATGCTGCGCGTGTAGTAACCACCCACGCCAATATCGCCATCGACTGTCGACGTAAATTCTTTCGCTTCCGCCTGAAAAGTTGCGCTCAAAATGGCTGCACCTAACCAAGTGAATATCCAACGATGACGCAAAAATTTCTTCACAATGATCTCCCCGTTGTCGCCTTCATTAAAGTGACCCTTACTCACTTTCTAGGTACTCCGCAGTGCTACTTGCCTACCGCGCCGGATGTTCACCCCAGCCAGAATAGCCAAGCCCACAATAAAATAAATGCCGGTGATCAAAATCGCGAGGCGGTGATCGCCCTGCGATAACCAGCTGACTAACCCATAGGTCAGCGGCCCCAATATCGATGCCAACTTGACTGACATTCCCCACAAGCCGAAGAACTCGGCGCGGCGCGTGACCGGACTGAGCAAGCCCACCAGCGCGCGCCCGCTAGATTGACTTGCCCCCATACAGATCCCTGCCAAATTTGCCGCCACCCAAAACATCTCTGGCCCTTGTGCACTCCAAGCAAGCACTACCATCACAATCCAACCAATCAGCGTCAATGCGATGGCAGGTAGGTGGCCGATGCGATCCTGAACATAACCAAAGAAGAAAGCACCCACTGCGGCAGTAATATTGACCACGACGATCAGCATGATGGTTTGCTGCGTCGTAAAGTGCATCGCCTGTTGCGCGTAGATCGCAGCGAGCGTGATCACCGCCTGAATGCCGGCCTGATAAAAAATAGTGCAGATTAGAAATCTCCGCAGATCCCGAAACTCACGCGCGTGCTTAAGGGTCTGAGTAAGTCGAGCGAACGACTCCTGCATCATATTTTTCCCTTGCAGATGTGGCTGAGGTAACGCGCGCTCTTTGAGGAACAAGAAAGTAGGCAAACTAGAAACCGCAAACAGCACCGCAGTGATTAGCATCGTCACTGGTACGAAATCCTCGGCACGCTGCCCCTGTTGCTGAGCCCACGTAACATAGGCGAGGCAAGCCCCCAGACTGACTAGCCCTCCGACATAACCGATGCTCCATCCCCAGCCTGATACTTTGCCGAGCGATTTACTTTTCGCCAGTTCAGGCAGAAAGGCAGCGATCAGATTCTCGCCACTACCGTAGAAAAAATTGGAAAGCACGATGAGTACGATGGTGAGCCACAGACTGCTCGGACCACTGAATACCAGTAGCGCGGTGAATGCCACGCAGCCAATGGTACTCACCGCCAGCAATCTTTTTTTCGCGGCATAGGCATCTGCATAAGCGCCGATGAGCGGGGCGCTAAACATGATCGCTGCATAAGAGACTGCCAGCGCAGCTGTCCAAGCGAACGTCGCCCACGGTTCGTTACCAGCCACTACCGCCACGAAGTAAGCATTGAAAATGGCGGTGATGACTACCGTGGTATAGCCGGAGTTGGCAAAATCGTACATTGCCCATGCCCACGCTTCGCGATATGTGACGGTATTAGCAAGAGAGTGGCGCATGGCGTTTATCACGATTACGGGCAGGTGGGCATTGTTGACCATTACCACGGTGAATGTAAATCGACGGGATGGGCGACGAGTCTAAAATCATCGTGATGAATCTGATTTGAAGGGTGTGGTGACTACAGGCAGCGCAATCTCAACCGTTTCAGAAATGACGTCGAAATCCGAAAACTAAGAAATCCTCTCCATTCGCGCCGTAATTATTCAGCAAGCCGTACACGTTACAACGATGGTGTAGCCGCATAAAAACCTCTTTCGATCTGTCATTGGGAAGTGAGAAATCTAATTCGAGCATCAGAAAATTTATCAGTCGGCTACCTTCGCCAGTTGGGCCTCGCTCCAATGGGCTGATGGCTGTGGTGTAAGAAACACCCAAAGGACCCGCACGAAAATCCGTGTGCAACAAATTGTTCCAAGGAAACCAACCCCAGCGGAGAACGGGAGCGAAGGCTACTTCAGTGATTGTCGCAATGCCAAACTGCTGGCCGATCACGCCATCAATCTCCAACGCCAACGGAAACGCTTCGGCATGCCAAAGTTCCTTGCTGGCGGTAAGCGCAACAATGTAGTGATTCAAGTAAGTCGCTTTCCCTTGGGTGAATCCGGCAGGCTCAGTGTCGTAGTACTGGCCGCCGTATCCTCCGATACCCCAACCGGACTCTTCGCATAAGGCACTAACGGGGAGTAGCAGGAATACCATCAGGGATATGACAGATAAAGCATTGGCCGCCCCCCCTGCAAGCTTGGGAAGTTTTGTTGCCAAAGGATCGATAAGGCTAGCGCGTGTCATCGCTTGAAATTGAAAAAGATATGGATGTAATTATTATGAGAGCGCTTCAAAACATCAAGCCTCTTATTCGATTTCTTGTGGAGCAATTGTAGCCAGTGGAACCGCTTGATCCAGCTCCACCTGCTCAATACTGGTAAAACGCTTAGAGATTTTTTGGCTGGTGGTGTGAACGTCCTGCGCATCTTCATGGGCTTGGCGAATATGGTCAGCGAGTTTTTTCATGCGTTCATCAAAGCGTCCGAACTCTTTACCTAATTTGCCTAGCTCATCTTTAATGATGTGCACCTGCTTGCGTGTTTCCACATCTTTCATTACCGCGCGTGCAGTGTTGAGTACCGCCATCAAAGTGGTCGGTGACACAATCCACACGCGGCGCTGCATGGCGTAATCCACCACATCAGAGTGATGCGCATGAATCTCAGCAAACACGGCCTCAGCAGGAATAAACATCACTGCACCATCTGAGGTGACATCCGGGATGATGTATTTACTGCTGATATCATCCACATGCTTTTTTATATCGGCTTTAAATTGCTTTTCTGCGACCAACTTTTCAGCGGCACTCGGCGCATCAAACATACGGTGATAATTTTCCAGTGGAAACTTGGAGTCCACCGCCACCATGCCGGTCGGCTCGGGTAACTTCAACACGCAATCGGCACGCGTCCCGTTCGGCAGGGTGTATTGCATCTCATAAGCCTGTGGAGAAAGAATATTGCGCACCAAGCCTTCCAACTGCACCTCGCCAAACGCACCACGCGAACGCTTATCGCCCAGTAACTCTTGCAGACTCACCACATTGGTTGTTAACCCGTCGATTTTTTTCTGCGCTTCGTCAATGGTTGCCAAGCGCGCCATCACGCTAACAAAAGTCTCATTGGTTTTTTTGAAGCCCTCATCCAAGCGTTCGTTCACCTTGCCACCAATTTGCTCTAGGCGCCCATCCACCGTCTTGGATAGCGTTTCAATGCTCGTGGCCAGATGCTGTGTAGCATTGCGGAAAGAGGTTTGAATCAACTCTTGATCGGCACGCCCTTGCTCGCCTAATTTCTCTAACGTTTTCGCCAACATCTCGCTACGTAACTCGTCTTGTTTGGCTTGTAGCGCATTTACCGCATCTCGCGTGGCACGCAACTCTTCGCTCACCGCACTGCGCAAGCGCTCAGATTCAGCGGCATGTGCCGAAATAATTCTATCTAATTGATTATTTTGAGTATTATGAAAATCGGCGAGCATCAAACGATGCTGCTGATCTAAGATTTTGGTGGAATGCTCAGGCAATTTGCGTAGCATAAAAATCAGCACTGCTAGCAAAACCAGCGTCAGCGCTACAGCAATCAAAATCATTTCATTCATAGCGGGAGGAAATCAGATATATCAAAGGACTCGCATTCTAACTTACGGAATAAACCTAAAAACCGCAGTTACGCGTTGCCAATTTCACGCCGCGGCAGGCTAGATGCAGGCGCTCCTCACGCGTGCAACTGATTCGACCACTGCACTGGCAACCACACCTTAAAGGTCGTGCCCTTACCCACTTCGCTTTGCACCTCAATTTTGCCGTGGTGTTTTTCAACGATACTGTACGAAACCGAAAGCCCTAGACCTGTGCCTTTGCCCACAGGCTTGGTGGTAAAGAATGGGTCGAAAAGAAAAGGGATATTTTCAGCGGAAATGCCAGATCCTGTATCACTCACTGATATCCACACCCCACCATTTTCCTCACCGGTACGGATCGTAATCGTGCCACGTTCTTCGATAGCCTGCGCGGCATTCACTAACAGATTCATGAACACCTGATTGAGCTGTGAGGGTAAACAGTAAATTTGTGGTAACGGCCTGTACTCTTTCACCACTTCACATTTATATTTCAGCTCGTTCCACACCACATTCAGCGTTGAAGCCAATCCCTGCGAAACGTCCGACCACACCCAGCTCTCTTCTTCACTAGCACGTGAAAAATCTTTCAAATCGAGCACGATTTTTTTTACCCGCTCAAGACCTTCATGAGTTTCGCTGAACAATGACATGACATCTTTACGAACGTAGGACAAATCAATCTTCTGTTTGAATTCACGCAAATCAATCAGCTCGGTAGTATCCGCAGTTAAGCCTTGCTCGATGGCCTCATACTTATCCACTACTGCAAAGAGATCAGCCACATATCCTTCTAGCGTGCCCAAGTTGGAATGTACATAGCCAATTGGATTGTTAATTTCATGAGCCACTCCAGCAGCTAGCAAACCAATAGCCGCCATTTTTTGCGACTGTAGTAACTGATTTTGCGCCAGCTTGAGTTGCCGATTCATCTCAGCGAGTTGCTCATTGATTTGCGCCACATGCACATACTGCGCAACAACCTGTGCTTCATTTTTCTTGACATCAGTAATATCGCGTACAGTGGCTTGCAAAAAAACACTCTCATCCACTGCCATCCGCGTCAGCAACACATCCGCAGGAAACGTCTGACCATTTAAGCGCTGATGCTCCCATTCAAACTGATGGGAGCCATCTCGCAATGCGATCGCAATCATTTCTTGCGCCTTCATATTTGAATCGCTACCGTCCGGCTGTTGCTTGGGTGAAATATCTCCCGCGCCCAATTTATAAAACTCAACCTCGCTTGCCACACCGAACAACTGTAGCGTGGCCTTATTTGCCAGGACGAATTGCCCCGTTAGCGTGGATAGCACCATCAAAGCATCATGCGAACTCTCGAATGAGAGTTGCACAATTTTCTCAACGCGTTTCCGCTCAGTATTTTTAGGCATGGCTAAGGCTGCAAAAAAAGATAACGAATTTCCTCAAGGGAATCGTCAATTGAGTAGGGGAGCATTTTGGCAAACACATCGAGCAACACCACTGCATTAATCGCTGAGTCTTCTTGACTCACTGAGCGTAGGCGTGCCGCCATCGCCATATTAATAATCGAAATCTCAGCGTATTTATTCTTCAATCGATTTAGCTCAAAATCCGTAGTGAGGCCTTGTTTTTGCCGAAAATACTGCGCTAACAAATAAGTCGAAACTGACCTAAATAAAGTTTCTTCTTCTGTTGCAAGTGGCAGATGGTAACGAGCCATGGGTTTAAGAAATGCCATGTGAGGGCATCCGCTGGTCGCCATCACCAAACCCATTAGCGAGCTGATAGCACGCTGAACTGTCGTGTGCTTTGAGACAACTCTCTCTGGGGTAGTTGCTTCCATATCCACCTCATCGTACGACGATACCTGATGCGAAGCGGGAAGCAGTTTTTGTAACTGAATTGCCAGTGGACAGCTCGGATGTGTCGCCACACTCAAAGTGCAGTTACTGCATTGCTGAAATTCCAGCTTGCACCAATCAGGATATGCGGCAGCTCCCTCCCATGCTGACTCCATTGTATTTTTGTTTATTTTTACTTCGACAAGCTCTTCCCTGCCGTGTGGAAAAATAAAGCGATAACGAATAACGAGAGGCTGATCCATGACGTATAAAAGAAGCCGATTAAGTTAGCCGTTATCAGACGACTTCAACATGCCGTAACGTACAAATGCTTCACGAATTTGAGCCACTAAGGACTCGTTTTCCCATGGCTTGGTGATAAATTGATAAATCTCCCCTTGGTTGATCGCTTCCGTCAAAGTTGAGACATCGGTATAACCACTCAAGATCATTCGTACCACATTGGGGTGCATCAATTTTACGCGACGCAACAACTCAACACCGCTCATCCCCGGCATACGTTGATCCGAAAGGAGCACGCTCACTTCGTTTTCCGCCATCAACTTTAAAGCATCTTCACCATTTGATGCGGTGAGGATGAGATAGCCTTCGCGGCGCAAAATTCGTTTAAGCGACATCAATACATTTTCTTCGTCATCCACCAAAAGCAAAACTTTATCTGCGGTATCTTTAACGAGTGAATGGCCTCGTTTCAGTAGCGCTAAAAACTGATCGGGAGGCAAAGGTCGGCTAAACAAAAAACCCTGCATCTCTTGGCAATGCACCGAACGCAAATAACCTAATTGCGCCTCTGTTTCGACACCTTCAGCTATCGTCGTCATGCCAAGTGTTCTTGCTAAGGCAACAATCGCCTGCACAATGGCAGCGTCATTAGGATTTTGACTAATATTGCTGACAAAAGATTGGTCGATCTTGAGCTTATCTACGGGGAACTGCTTGAGATAGGAAAGGCTTGAATATCCCGTACCAAAATCATCAATGGACAAATGTAAGCCCATCTCTTTAAAACGCTTCATGATCGAGACGGTCTCGCTCACGTTTTGCATAATGGCGCTCTCAGTGAACTCGATCTCTAAGTATTGAGCATCCAAACCGGTCTCCAGCAAAATTTCTTTTACATTCTCAATTAGCTTAGGTTGATGCAACTGCACGGGAGAAAGATTAACCGCCATCATCAGCTTACTGCCCGTCTCAGCTTGCCAACGCTTCAACTGCTCACAGGCTTCACGCAACACCCACTCACCGATGGGCACAATCAACCCCGTTTCTTCTGCCACTGTAATAAAGGCTCCGGGGGAGATTAAGCCTCGCTCTGGATGACTGATCCGGATCAACGCCTCTGCACCAATTATATGACCGGAAACAATATCGACTTGTGGCTGATAATGTAGAACCAAACGACCTTGTTCCATCGCGCTGCGCAGCTCAGCACTCATCTCCATCAAATGGAGTGCATGCTCGTTCATGCTGGGTGAATAAAAACGGTATGCGTTTTTTTGACCAGACTTTTTAGTATCGAGCAAAGCGATGTCCGCATTTTTTAATAATGCTTTTGCTTCAGAGCCATCGACAGGAAAGACCGCAATCCCCATCACCGCGGACATATGAACCGACTCTTTATCTAACTCAAATGGGTAATAGAGGGACCGTAAAATGGCATCCGCAATTGGATTGATTTCTTCAGTGGTATTTAAATCCGGCACTGCAATGACAAAGGTATCAGCCGACAACCTTGTTACGGTCGCACTCTTCGGCGAGACCTCCACTAGACGCTCTGCTGTCGCGATCAATAACTTATCACCACACAGATGACCGAAACTATCATTCACCTCATGAAAGTGGTCTAGATTTAAGAACAATACACCCACAAATCGGGCACGGCGTTTGGCATGTGAGATCGCTATTTCGATACGATCTTCCAACAAAGATCGGTTAGGTAAATCAGTTAGTGGATCAAAGTGCTTGAGATGATCAAGCTCTTCAACCGCTTTTTTCTGCAACATGTCCGTAAATACGGCAAAGTGATTGGTAATCTTTCCCTGAGCATCACGCACCACATTAATACTGGACCATTCCGGATAAATTTCACCATTTTTGCGGCGATTCCAAATTTCCCCCTGCCATGTTCCATCGATCAACAAAAATTTCCAGAGGGCCGCATAAAAATCGCGATCCTGCTTGCCAGATTTTAGAATGCGTGGGTTTTGGCCAATCACTTCTTCCCGTCGATAACCTGTAATGTCACAAAATGCCTGATTAACACGGATAATATTATTGGCGGCGTCAGTCACCACCATTGCCTGCGCACCACTTTCAAATACTTCATCAGCCAGCTTAAGTTGAGCGGCCTGCTCTCTATTAATCCGATTTAAATGAATCTGCTCCAATGCATAAGAAATGTTGTTGCTCAGATTAGAAAGCAACTCAACGATCTCATCATCAAAGTAATTAACGGCATCCGCATAGACCATTAATGCACCGCGAAAATTACTCGCCACTAACGGCAAAGAAATACTGCCCCGCAATTCATACTTAATGGCCATTTCATGCCAAGATTTTGTAATTGGGTTAGTCAAAAAGTCATTGATCACGACAACTCGGTTTTCACGAATGGCCGTCCCAGTAGGACCTTGCCCACCGATCGTTTCTTTGCGAGTTGATATCTCAATACTTCGCACGTATTCGGCAGCCTCGCCACTAATGACAATGGGGCTCACCTTGTTATCAAGAGTCTCTTGGCCAATCCACACCAAATTAAATCCGCCCAGCTCTAATACCACTTTGCAAATTTTAGCTAACATCTGATCCGAATCTTGCACCAATAGAATCGCGGCATTCGCATGACTTAAGACTTGGTAAAGCTTGGATTTACGCTCAAACTTGACGTTTAACTCAAACTGCTCAGTGACATCCCGAAAAACCCCCATCACTCCGCCGATATTGCCTTTTTCGTCGTACCAAGGAAATTTGCTGGTGTGAATCCAAAGCTTTAGATCATCCATTACAAAAGGTTCAGTTACATCAATCGATAGATTGCCTGTAACCACTTTTGCGTCATCATCACGGTAACGTTGCGCCAACTCCGCCGGATAAAAATCGAAATCAGTTTTCCCTTTAATCTCGCTCGCTTGAATATTGAGATCTCTTGCATAAGATTGGTTACACGAGATGTAGGTGGATTGGCAGTCTTTGATAAAGACCTTGAGTGGCACGGTATCAAGCAAGCCAAAAAAAGAGCGCGACCACGCTTCATTAATTGAGCCAGAGTGCTCCTGATCACGCGCTAAAAAATTCATCTCTGCCATGCTGTTTCACCGACCATAATTTTTTGTTGATTCTCCCTAAGCGTTAACCTCTTAGCAAGGTCTTTATTGTTGGCTTTTCGATTGATTATGCGGAAGATCAGTAGCAGAATGCGGCATGTTATTTACTTTTAATTTTCGGCGATGAACCCCACAACACCCATTGAAACCGTGCCTCCTGCTGTCATTTTGTGCGTGGACGATGAACCCAATATTTTGAGCTCTCTGCAGCGCTTACTGCGTCGACATGGCTACAAAGTTCTCACAGCAGAAAGTGGCGCGGCCGGTTTGGCATTGCTATCAACGGAAGTGGTCGATCTGGTCATTTCTGATATGCGCATGCCGCAAATGGATGGTGCCCATTTTTTAGAGCAAGTGCGTGAGCATTGGCCAGAGACGATGCGAGTTTTGCTGACCGGCTACGCCGATGTCGAATCGACGATGGCAGCAATCAACAAAGGTGAGATCTATCGCTACATTGCTAAACCCTGGGATGACAATGATGTGCTGTTACTGGTTCAGCATGCACTCGCACACAAGGGTCTGCTGAAAGAAAAAAACCGGCTTGAAGCGCTCACCAAACAACAGAATGAAGAGCTCAAGACACTCAATGCCAGCTTAGAGATCAAGGTACAAGAACGCACAGCCGCGTTACGTAAAGTGCTACATGACTTAGAGAACTCAAACGATCAGCTTAGAAAAAACTTTCTAACCTCGGTCTCCATCTTTTCCAACTTAATGGAATTACGAGCTGGCGGCATTGGCGGCCATTCACGTCGCGTGGCTGATTTAGCACGAAAGCTGGCAGTGCAAATGGGCTTAAAGTCCGAGGAGATACAAGATGTAGTGCTCGCAGGTTTGCTGCACGATATTGGCAAAATTGGCCTGCCCGACAGCTTGCTACACAAACCCTTTCCCTCGCTGACTCAGTCTGAACGCGAGGAGGTTTCACGCCATCCACTCATTGCGCAAACCGCGCTGATGCCCTTGGAGAAACTGACCAATGCGGCGGAAATTATCAGTGCACATCACGAACACTTCGATGGCACTGGTTACCCTAATGGACTTTCTGGCTTCGCGATTCCACTAGGGGCGCGCATTTTGCAAGTCGCCAATGATTATGATGGCGCAATATACGGTACGTTATTAAATGCACGACTCACTCCAATGAAGGCCTATACCTACATTGCTGAATCGCGTGGAAATCGTTACGACCCGTCGGTTGTGGATGCCTTTAAAGCTTTACTGAGCGGTGCGCAAGCTCATCAAGATGTCGCGCTTGAAATGCGTTCAACGCAATTAAGAAGTGGCATGGTGTTGGCTAAGGACCTAGTGGGGAACGATGGGTTGTTACTCCTAGGCCACGATCACGTATTAAACGACGCGCTGATCGCGCAGATGATTCACTTCGAGCACGTGGAAGGCTACGCCCTTACCTTCTGGATTAAGCCCCCTGCAACAAAACCTTAATCACATGACCACAAGCACCAAAGTTGAAGCCTTCGTTTGGAGCGCAAAACTCGAAACAGGCAATGAGGAGGTTGATAAACAACACCAACACCTCGTGCAAATGATCAACCAGATTGGTGAAATGTGTACGAGTGGCGCTGAAAGCGTTCAGATAAAAGAAATTTTAGACCAGTTAGTGAATTACGCCGTATACCACTTTGATACTGAAGAAAAATTGATGCTGCAATATGCGGTGAGTGCTACCCATCAAGGCATGCACCTCAAAGCACATGAAGATTTTCGCAAACAAGTCTCACTTGCGGTTGGAATTATTCAAGCGTCACCGCAGAGCTCCGTCAAACTACTTGCCGAACTATTAGAGTATTTAGCGCGTTGGCTGTTGCAGCACATCATGGTCATTGATTTGCGCATGGTTAAAGAGATTCAAGCGCTACAGTCAGGCGCCACGCCTGAAGTTGCGGTGCATCAGGCTGCCGCCACAACCTCGCGCTCAGGTGATGTCATGGCCGAAGCCCTGAACACGCTGTATGGAAAAATTGGCGAGCAAACGGTACAGGTGATGGAAGCCAATCAGGCTCTCGAACGCGAGAAAGAAGCGCTACGCGAGCTCAATAGTCAATTAGAGCAACGAGTTCAGCAACGAACTGCCGACTTGGAGAATTCGAACCGGCAGTTGCTCCAAAGCAACGATGCACTTAAAGAGCTCAACCAAAAACTCGAGAGTACGCAAAATCAATTAGTTCAGTCTGAAAAAATGGCTTCCGTAGGCCAGCTTGCTGCAGGTGTTGCTCATGAGATCAATAACCCAGTGGGTTTTGTAAACTCTAATTTAAATACCCTAGAAAAGTACATTACCGATATCAATAGCGTACTCGCAGTGTATGCACAGACTGAAAACGCACTCGGCCACGAAGCGCTTGCCGCAGTGAATGCTGTTAAACAAAAAGTAGACCTCCCTTTTTTGCTTGAGGACATCTCACATCTACTGACCGAATCGCAGGACGGTCTGCACCGCGTTAAACGTATCGTGCAAGACCTACGCAATTTTTCTCATGTAGATGAAGCTAACTGGCAGTTTGCTAATCTTGAGCAGGGCTTAGACAGTACGATCAATGTTGCGTTGAATGAAATTAAATACAAAGCTGACATTGTGAAGCTCTATGCTGGCATCCCTGAAATTCAATGCATCCCTTCTGAAATCAACCAAGTGTTTTTAAATCTATTAGTGAATGCCGCTCAAGCGATTGAGACTCATGGCACGATTACTATTCGTACTGGCGTTGCACAAGATCAGGTGTGGATCGATATTATCGATAGCGGCAAGGGAATCCCGCCTGAAAATATTAAACAAATTTTTGACCCTTTTTTCACTACCAAGCCAGTGGGGTCTGGTACAGGATTAGGTTT
>JBAXEJ010000028.1:0-32222 GCA_037140475.1 Gallionellaceae bacterium | reverse complement strand
CTTTTACGGCAGGCTACCATCTTAAATTACTGTCTGATTTTTGGGGTCCACTTTATTCATCTCAGTTCTTTCCAAATATAAAAATTCCCAAACCGTAGCGTATGTTTACTAATTCAGCCAAAACTTCTCTTTTTGCCTCCTTTTCCACTAGACCCTTATCATTTGTAAATAACGAAAATTCCAGAAATGTAAGTTGATTTATTTCCGCCAATGTTAAGATTGTCAAAGGGCTAAATACATGTTGTGCGTTAAATTCAATACGCTCTTCGCCAATTGGCACAGCAAGATAAAACAAGCCACCTGAACGAAGAATTCTTACCATATTTTTAAAGCCGGATTCATAGCCTTTTGGATTAATTGAATCTCCATAGCGTCCGAGTCCAAAATGTTCAAGAGTGTGAAGACAAGATAGAGAGTCGCAGAAATCTGAAACTCCAGCGGGATCCATTAGATCTGCCTGCTTAAATAGCACTCCTGGGATAGTTGAGGTCATAGGACGAATATCGAAAACTTGAATTTCCCTGAAACTTGCCACATGAGCTACAAAACCATCAATTCGTGAACCAATATCAACATGTACTAACGGTTTAGCTAAAAAGATTTTTTGAGCCACGTATAAATCCTGCCAAAAATACTCGCCTTTCGTTGCACCGCCCTCTTCATTCCAATCATGTATGCATGGTACGAATTCAAGCTTTCCAGAATAACTTGAACGAAAACGACTGAAGTCACGTATGTATCTAATAATGCCGCGAATAGAACCGATTGCTTTAATTAAATTAATTCCAAGTTGAGTACAGAAAATCCAGTGAATTCGAAGAAGTGCTTCACGAAACGACATAACACCCTCTCTCTTTATTTAAAGAAAATAACATTAATATACTGTGGCCTGTCGCAATCAACACGATAGTCAGTTTCCATCCTTTGATAAATATCACTATCAAGCTTGTTTTTCATCTAAACCCCAACCCTAAAGCAAGGACAGCAGAAGTACAGTTTTCTGAAACTTGTTAACTTATGTAGTGCCCGCCAACTTATTTTTAAAGAAGTTAAAGATTATTTTTAATGCGTCAGAATAGCTAAATCTTCTATCTCTGACTGTGCACAATTCCATAACTTCTTTTAATGGAAAATTCGATTGCTTTAAAGCTTTAAATATCTGTAGTAACTTCCGAAATGTATGTTGGGAAATTAATAAGTTGCGAAGCAAGTTAATTCTCTCTTCATTAACTCCATTTCTCGTCCACAAGAAATTCTCCAATTTATTAAGGATCTCAGGAGAAAAACTTACAGAGTCTTGCCCAGGATGAACACGACACTCGTACAATCTTTCTGATTGGAATGCAACTACGCAAGTATCTGCAAGATCGCAAAAAAATACCGCATCCGCAACCTTTCCATACTCTTCTTGCAACGCCACTTTTCGTACGAATTTTGTTCTAAAAACAGCAGATGAAAAAGGGATGCAACTATCATTGGCATATCTCAAAGCGACATCTACACTGCAACGATATAGTTCGGCCCCTGCATCAATAAAATCAGAACGTAGTGTACGGCCGTTTCTCTGGCCCTGTTCATTTATCAAAAAGGAATTACAACTCACCGCACCAACCTCTGGATTTGAATCTAGAAAGGCCACTTGCTTGTCTATGAAGTCTGAGCATAGCCTATCATCATCATGCATCACTAAAACGTATTCTGTTTCTGCTTCAGCTATGGCTCTTTGAAAATTCCAAAAAGCCGAGTGTGTAACTTCTGAGCCAATCCAGCGAACATCTTTCGAAAGATAGCTGTTTACCGCATCCAATACACTGCTTTCACTTCCATTATCAAAAATGATTATGCTTTGGGGTAATGCAGTTTGAGCTAAGGCAGAGGCAACTGCTTCGCATAAGTACTCAGGTCTGTTAAGGGACATTATACAAACGGTAATCTCAGACATAAAGTCATTCAACTTTCAATGCTAATTGCAGCACATTTTTTGCAAAACCTTCATAGGAAAACTCCAAGCCTTGCTCACTTAATAAAAACGACTGCGCTGCATCAATCATTCTCATTGCATCTTCTTCTGTCATCGCCCTCAAATAATCGTCCAATTTGTCTAAACTAGAAAATTTACGCAAATCCAAATAGGTATTAGGAGGAACAAAATCAGAAATATCTGGCGCTCCAATATAAAGTGGAATAACGCCGACTCTGAAGCAATCTATTATTTTCTCCGTAACATAGCCTGGATACACCATATTTTCGAAGCAAATGGCAAATTTATATTTCGAAATAACAGCCTGCTTATCTGAACATGATGACGGCCTCATATCCCCAATAATTTTTTTTAGGCGCAACTGCCAACTTGTAGGTAAGTTATTTAGACTATCCCAATTTCGTCCAAATAAATCAAGGCGCCCTTCGCTGCCAAAATACTCTAATATTTCAAGTCTTCGATCATGAAGTTGACGTACGCCGGATGTCATCAATGGATTGGATTTACGCCTCACAATAGTGTCGCGAATCCACGCCAGTAATTGCCGATGTATAGGTCTATTAACTTTCCAATATTTGTTTGCAGCCACCATGACCAAAAATTTTCTCTCACTCCAAGCGAGAACACTTGATTCAATTTGGGAGCAAAAACTTGGAAAGTGAAATACGTGATTCATTCCCGCAGAGG
Source organism: Gallionellaceae bacterium (assembly GCA_037140475.1). Classification (GTDB taxonomy): domain Bacteria; phylum Pseudomonadota; class Gammaproteobacteria; order Burkholderiales; family Gallionellaceae; genus PALSA-1006. Next base: position 29,554 of record JBAXEJ010000028.1, on the reverse strand, counting down.
AGGTAAGCCCAAATGCCCCCCGAAATAATATGCGATTATTAAATATTGCAGAAATACGCGGAAGATTTGCATAGAATTTGCTGGCATAAAGCGGCGATTCACCGCTCAAAACGACGAATGGGACTGCTCCTATACGAATCAACTCTAATCCGTGCGGTGAATCTTCCTCTTGTATGACCAATACATTTGAAGCAAGAAATTTATTACTAGCAACATTTGAAATAGCGACATCACCTGTTAAGACTTCGATGCCGCACTCTCTGGCAGCACGATACAGCATCGTTACCCATAATGCGCCTGGATATTCTTTAGCAATATTTTCATCCAGAATTTGATTATTTTGAAATACGGATGCATTTGTACAGAATGCAATTACTCTATTCATGCGAAAACCACGAGTCGCGCATACCCGGTATAAGGAAGTTGAGTTTCATTTGATATCACTAGACAAATCAAGACCTTGTCACTTTCCTTTATATAATGAAAGTTCGCCAATGCCGCCCAAAAATTTACTATTTTGGCTCCCTTTGGAGAGGAATGTGTACCCTCTTTTGTAACCTGTTTCATTCGTTGATAAAACATTAGGAAAATAAACATCAATCGAATTATTTAACACATATTTTTCAATATATTCGTAATTCAAAACCTTGCCTTTACCGTAGTCATCAAACCCATATCCAGAATCGTTCGGGACTTCGAAATCGTCTATTAGCACAATCCAATCTGTCCAATTCTCATCAATAATTTTTATTTCCTCAAGCAAAGGCAAATCATTTAGCCAATGAGCATCAAGATAAAAAAATGTTGGTGACAAATTCACTTTCTCCACAATTAATTCCCGTAGTAAATTTCGACTATCAGAAAGCCTAACATTAACGTTTGAGAAGCCTGCCAACCTTTGTTTAGCTACAAAATATAGAGGCTTTGAAATTTCGGATGAGATGACTTTTGCATTAAATTTAGAAAAATAGCCTGTTGAGTTACCCGTATACGTACCAGTCTCAACTATAAAATCAAACTTAATCCCTGTAAGTATCTTGCTAGTTATAGCCCTCCTTACCTCCTGTCGATTTAACGAAAACTCATCCGACTCGTATTTGTTGTTATCCGCCAGTGTCTGAAAAGCTATTTCAATAGCCTCCAATCTTGGTGATAAATCAGCGTACAAAGGGAAGATTTGAGATCTTAGCGATTTGAAGATACTTCGTAGAATTTTCATTTGGCTTACCTTAATGTATGTCGGTATTTTTGTTGAAACTGATCATGGTTATATCGCTGAAACTATCCGTAAAGTTAAAGAGCTTTTCTCACCGCACCCCTGCAATTTTGCGAAAACTAGCACTACACTCTAACAAATGTTCGTATGTACCTTGCGCAATCACCCGCCCAGCTGATAATTCTACTATAAAATCACAATACCGAACTGTAGATAGCCTATGGGCTATAAGAACAATCGTAAGGTCGCGGTTGAGGCTTTCTACAGCCTCTATAACCGCACCTTCAGTTGCGTTATCAAGCGCACTGGTGGCCTCGTCAAACACAAGCACACTTGCTTGTTTATAAAGAGCTCGAGCAATTCCGATCCGCTGGCGCTGACCACCAGACAAACGAATACCACGCTCTCCGACAAAAGCATCATACCCCTCTGGACGACTTTCTATAAAGTCTGCGATCTGTGCTTGCTGTGCCGCATGACGCACTCGCTGAATATCTATAGCCTCTTTGGCTATGCCGAAGGCAATGTTTTCAGCCAAGGTAGTATCAGCTAAATAAATATTTTGCGGTACATGGGCGATAGATCTTTGCCAAGCTCTGAGATGACTGTCGTTAATGAGATGACTATCCACCAAGAGGCGCCCCTCTGTGGGCACTAGCAAACCCATAAGAATATCTAAAGCAGTACTTTTGCCACTGCCCGTACTTCCAACAATACCAACCCGAGCGCCTTTGGGAATATTAAGGTTAAAGTCATCTAGCACCCATGGTGTTTCACTGCTATAACGAAAGCGAACCGCATCAAAACAAATGACATCATGAAAGTTCAGCGGTTCTAAGGTTGCTATATCATTCCCGTATTGCTGTGGCTGTTCTAGCAACTTTACTACATCGACAAGCGAGGATTCATATCCGACTATCGTAGCCCACGCGCCATAGCAATTTTGCAACGCAGGAAGTAAACGCTGTGCTCCAAGAGCAAGTGCTCCGAGAACGGGCAGAGCAGTAGATATCCCCCCTTCTTGCTGGCTTAGATAAAACGCCAAAGCCGCGATTAAAAGCATCCCAAAAATTTCCATCACATTTTTTGGGCCCCCGACTATAAATAGGATATTTCCTTGTGCTCTTCGCAAAGGTTGATCTGCGGTGTTATATACCCCACAGTAAAATTTCTGCGTACCATCCAATAAAACATCACGAATACCGCCCAATCCCTCTTGTAACGCTTTAACGACCCGAACTTGCTCATTTGCAATTCGCTGGCTATTTTGCTTTAAGAATTTGCGAAAAACTAAGCTAGTAAATCCATAAGTCGCCCCAAAAAATACAATTGAAGTGATTGCCACTGCCGGATTTATATAAATTAAAACGGCAGTAACCCCTATCAGCAAGAGCACAGAGCTGACAAATGTTAGAACCTGTATTACAACCCCCCCAATAACACCGTTTACCTTATTAGTAATACCACTTATCACCTCACTGCTATTTCTTGCAACATGAACATGGTAAGGCTGGTTGAGGGTGCGGCGATATACTTCAATACTTAAATCTGCACCACTGGCATATGTGAGCCTTATACTTGCCCACATTAGCAGTATTCGTATTGACCCCGCCGCTAATGCAGCGCCTGAAAATATCAACGTAAGAGGAAGCACAAGTTGGCTGGGCGTTGTGATGCCCCACAACTGCGAAAACTTAATGATAATGGGATAGCTAGCCACTTTGTCTGGAGCTGTGAGTATTGCCAAAAATGGCAATACAGCACCCAAGCTAACTATTTCAGCAAATGCGCTAAGCAACATTAATAAAACCAAAAGAAAAAACTGACGCTGGCGGCGACGACTAAACTGTCGCCAAAGGCGAACTAGCTGTTCAGTTAAACCGATGGCCAAATTAGTAGTTTTGTTATTCACCAGAATTACCATTCGCCTTTTAATTGGCGCTTCTCATTAGTCGGTCTTAAAACAATTATTTTTGGCCGTAACGAAACTACTATTGAGCAGAAACTGTTGTTTTAAGCGTGTCATATATTAGTTTTTCAAAAATAACTCGCTTTGCATACCATAAGCATAGGGCAAATCAGGATGCTCATTTTGATGCCTGGCAAGATGCCTTAAAACAGAACTCGATAGTGCGCTTCGCCAAAGATCTTTTCTTGCATTTTTTAAAATATACAATTGTAATTGTGGAGACGCTTTCATTGTTGAATTAATCAACATCCTAATTGCCCTTGATGCAATCTTTTCTGGGGCTGGGTTTTCATTTAGCTGAACATCAAGAGTGCGATCCTGTGCCAAATAAAAATAATCTTGTGCGCTAATTATTTTCGAACTCGTCAGTGGCTGGCATACGCCATCCAAATTAAAAAATGTAGTCAAGCACAAATCTTCAAAGGTATCTGCTTTAACCAACCCTTCACGAACAGCCCAAGTATCCTGAAATGACCATATATCAAACAACTGCCGCCCAACAGCGAAGCGGTATCCACCAAACTTATTCATCACAGGATTATGCTTACGTATCACTGCTAAAATATCCGCTCTGTCTGCCATTGAGACCAAATCGATATCTGAATTAAAACTTCGAGCCGTTCCAAGTGAAAAGTCACGGATCATCCCCCCAAATACGACGGTGCTTGGTATGTCTCGCGATATTCCGTCAATAAATTCTGGCACGCCCACACGCGAGGGTGTCTGTGTATGCAAATATCGAAAAACTCGCTTACCGACATTATTTGAAGTGCTTTTAAACATTTTCATTTTTGAACTTTCAAGTCACAATCCCCCTGCAAACCCTTTAACTCTGAACACAGATTAATGGCATACGAATCAGTCATTCCAGAAACCATATCTGTGAGTAACTGACACTGATAATACCAAAGCGGCAATAGTTTCGTTTTATAAGCTGAATCAAAGGTGCGACGGTAGTTCTCAGAAATTCTTGCATAAACTAGCCGCGCAAATGGATGTGGCTTCGTTTTATCCGTTTCAGACTTGCCAGTCATCGTTTTGATACTAAACCAAAGCATATCCATCAAGCTACGTATTGTATTGAATCCATCAAGCTCCAGTGCAAGAACTGTTTTATGGTTGTAACCATGAGTTAGTGAAAAATCTTTTAGCACTTTGCGAAGCTTTTTCGCTTTGCTTATTTCAAGTAGCGGCTCAGATTGATTTCCTTGCAGAAAGAATTCCAAGTGCTCTTCAAAACTATTTGAAGCTGTGCGAATCATTGCACCTATTGCAAATACACGAAATCGTTGCATGGAAATATCATTTAGTTCGGCAGGCGATAGTCGAAACTCACACTCGCGATAATTCTTATGTTTTTCCTCGCTTTGGATTACCAAGCTGGTAATTAGCTCATCGTCTTTACCATGGTGCCGCAAGTAAGCCATTAAATCGGCAAATGAGGCGAGTCCTTTTTTTACTGAATCCTCAGCATCCAAAACAACATAAGCGATGTCATCACACGCTTCCATAATGTAAGTGAGCGCATGACGCTTGCCTTGCTCAAGTCCAACTTTCACTAATATCTCCTCGGCAATAGCCGCCTCAGAATGAAAGTAGCCATGCTTCTTTTTGGCCGCGATATTTGTGTCAATTTGATTGGATGAAGTTGGATACTTCATCATTGCAGCAAGTGTGGCGCAGGTTAAATCTAAACCAAAATCATCATTCAACAACTGAAGTCGAGTCACTAAACGAAAACCCTGTGCATTACCCTCAAACAAACGGAAGTCCTCAAAATATTCGAACTCCTCCGGTGGTGCCTCAGCAAGAACAAGACCTTTATTTTCCGAAAACCAGTGCTGCATTGCTGCCTCACCTTGATGACCAAACGGAGGATTACCAAGATCGTGAACTAAACCTATGGCCGCCAACAATGCCGGTACATCACGAGCTGCGTTTTCAACGCCCTCAAAAACCGACTTATTTGAATAACAGAGTGCCGTGCCAAGACTGCGAGCCAAATTTGACACTTCATAAGAATGAGTCAAGCGATTGCGCACGCTATCATTTTTATCCAGAGGAAAAACTTGTGTCTTGTCTGCTAGTCGGCGCACAGGGGTAGAGAAAAGAATTCGATCAAAATCTCTTTCAATCTCAGTACGTACCTCAGCATATTGAGTTGCTTTCTCAGTCGATGCAGGTTCCCCTTTCGACTTTCTACGGACCGAGCAAAGCCGCTTGCTCCACAAATCAGCGCGCTTAGATTCTTCAAGGTTGTCATTCATGATATTGCAATAAACGCTTCCGTTACCTCTTGAGAAATTCCATCAATAGAACTCAATAAGGGCTCATATCCAAAATCCGCCGCCCTTTTATTCAACGAATAATAATGCGGCTTGCTGCCAGTTGCATTTACGCTGGCCTTTTCGGTGACCACTTCGTACCGCAACCCGAATTTATCTTGCATCGAAACAAGCAGTGTTGGTTTATCAATAGGCGCCTTACTGTAGCAATCGACAACGTTGTTAGTGGCAGGCGCCTTAAGCAGCACGGACACTAATTGATAAAAATCCGAGGGATGTAAATAGTCCCGAATGATGAACTCATCAGACGTCTTCAACACTATTTTGTCGCGAATCGCACGCAACACATCTGTGATCAAATAGCGTGCGTTTATATCCTGAGTGCGGCTGAAATAATTAAACACGCGAATATCAATAATAGGGAGCTCGGGATGTGAGCGATGCCTGCATTCTGCAAATAACTTCGCCACGCCGTACCAGTCATGCGGAGACAAATTATTGATCGGTACGATTGCAGGCGTGTCACTTTTTGCAGGCTCATTGAAGATTGATCCGTATGCTGCGCCGCTGCTTAGAAATAAATAACGGCAACTGAGGTGGGACCGCAGATAGTCCAACACCATCTCATCAAAGCGATGGGTCACATCAAATATCGTATTACCCATCGCCACCGCTTGTGCCGGATTGCCGACGCCGACGAAGTTGATGACCGCATCGAATTCTTGCTTGGCGAATTCAGAGAACCCATCTACCGGGTAGCGGCCAGACAGCCCTATCGATACCAGCCACTTCGTCACCTCATCTGGACGGCGCGCAAACAACTGCAGATGTTTGTCCGTCTCGCCAGAGAACGAGACGATCAGGTCTCTGGCGATCTGACTGGTCGCACCGAGGATAGCTATTCTCATTTGATAATTCCTAGTGGCCTGTAAAGTTGTCTAGCCAACTCAAGATAGTTTGTCCTATTAAGATCGTACCCTGTTAAGTAAAGTCGCCCATTGAAAAAGTTAAATTTATAAATAATCATAGCTACTTAGCTTCAAAATTTCATTGCTCCGCCCGTAACCGCACACCATCTTGCGCCATAGTCGACCATGTCAGGCTACCCTGGGAATTCAGCCACGCAGTGCGTCGATTCATCAACTTGTCATAATAGTTTTTATTGTTATAAAACTGCAACCGTGGCCGCCCATGGTGATTTGAAAGCGAACGACGCACAACAATCTGGCACTGTCCCATTCGATAAAAAGTGATCGGAGCGATGATCAAACCACCCGTCAGTGGTAAATTTTTGGCTGTAGCTAAATAATCTTGAGTCCAGAACAAGTTGAAAAAATACATCGAATTTATGAAAGCCGACATATCCTTGCTGGCACTTGCCAGACACATATCAAACCGCACTGCCTGTGCGCTACCCGCAAATACCACATGGCTAGATTTTGTTACCGGATTCCTCAGCATTCGCTGATTGGCGTAACCGGCATCCAAGCTAAATAGCGGTATCGGCACATCAACATCAATAGGCAAACTCAAACTATCATCTATCAAGGTGCTGTAGCCCGATATCGCTTTGATATGCACCTTGGGAGTCTGATCACCTTTTTGTCCGCCATAGTAGGTCAGATCAACCCCATCATGCAGAGTAACCAGCTTAGGATCGGAAGGTATATCCTGCCACACAGTGGCGCGCTTAATACCATAGGGAATGAGTTTGAGCTGTGCATATTTTTTATCCAGATGCGAAGATGGTTCACTTTTAACCAATAGTTTTAACAGCTTATTTCCATATTGATTGACCAAATAAAGCACCTTACGATCCGCAGACTCCTGCGCCAGCATGGTGACTTCGCCACCCTGATTCAGGCTTTCTGGGGTGAAGTGATCATAGATGGTCGCCGCTGGCATCAGATATTTGATACGTCAAAAAGTAAAAGTAGCATTGGGTCGGGCGAGATATACACCGCACACACCCAGCATCAGTGCAACAGACAGCCCAATTGCCCACTTTGACTTCAGTTCGAAACGGAGTTTTTTATTTTCCATACGCACCTCTTTCTCTGATTGAATTGAGTTGATAAAAATAGTGTTGCTGATAGCAGGAATTGAACCTGCCGAAAGACTTCTAACCGTGACTTGCTCCAATGATGTTTCATAGACCAAGGCGATTGAACTGCCGTTCCACCCGCTCCAATGCCACCTCGTACTTTACTTAGGCTACCCCCCCCCGTGTTGCGCATCGCCATTTAGAACACTAAATACATTTGACACCTGCTCCGTCCTTTTTCGACGCTAACCATAAATCCGTTTCAAAACCTCTGTCCAGTCTGTTTGCCACGCACTTGCATCCAAGCTTTCGATAAACGCCAATAGCTTTGCTTCATCCGACAAGGCCGCCAGCATTTCATCTTGACTTGCGTTAATCAGCTTATCGATCAGCTCAAAAAAATCATCTTTATTAGCAAGAAAAGCGGAATTATCTAAACCATTCAACTCAGCCAAATAGTCTGCATAACAATTACCCCCTGCCAAATCAGATAATTCACCGATACCTAACCGTTCATATTCCAAGCTGCGATTTTGTCGTTGTGCGGCAATGGCAACTTTTTTAGACTCCACCGAAATTTTGTCAGCCCAACTCGAACACGCTACCTCAACTGTGGAAAAATCTAGCCCCAACCAATTAGCAGCAGATTTTTTAAACGCGGTTAAATCTGTTAAGAACAGGCTTTCGATGGTGTAACTCTTCCAAAAGAAAGCATCAATTTCCAGCTTTTTCTTAAGGCCATTTTGCAAAATAGCGACTTCTTTTAAAGACAAATAGTCGGCGTCCAGCACCAAGATAGATTTATCCCAAATGGTTTTTGAATTTTTCAAACCACTCAAAATATCTTTCCAATAATGCAGTTTATTAGCCAGATCACTAACACCGTTGATAGACCAAAAAGCTACTCTTCTAGGACCCTGTGTTGGGAAAAGAGCTTGGCGCTTAGCTTGCAAGGCATCAATATACAAAGCATCTCCGCGCCCTTCCACCAACACCACTTGATCAGCCTCAATCGCTTCCAAAATATTCATAGCTGAAGCGCTTACGCCCAAGCTATCATAAAGTGCCATTTTCGACTTTGGAGCCAGTGCGCCGTGATGGCGACCATTCGGCAAATCAGCACTTAACGATTTAATCACCTGCGCTTGCCGCGGATTGCCCAGATGAAATACCTCGCTCAGCCTTGCGCTGGCAATCACCTGCTCGTTGTGCGTAGTGCAAATAATCTGCACTCCATTCATGCTAATTTCGCGCAGCTTTTTAATCAAATTCGTCTGCAGTCGCCGATGCAGGTAAGAGTCCGGCTCATCCAACACCACCACGCGCATCAAAGATTTAGATGCCAAATTAAGCGACACCATCACCTCCAGCATTTGCAGCGTGCCGCTGCCCAACATGGCGATATCCTGAAAGTCCATTTTTTTGTCAGTGCGAAACTCAACCGTCACATATAAATCTTGATTAGGGTCAAAGCGCACCTTCAATTCAAAATAATCAAAGTTCATCACATACTGCAACTGGCCTTGCAGATCGGTAAGCTTATGTTGCTGTGAAATATGAAGCAAACGATTGCGGATAGTGGATGCTTGTGCGCCCTCTGCCAGCATTTTTTCCAGCATTTTTGGATGCAGGTAAGGTTCGTTGCGCATTACGGAAGCCACTGGGCTACTATTAAAAACCTCAAACAAGGCATCCGGATCAAATTGATTAAAAACTTCTAGATCGCTAATATCAACCGTTGGAATCACATTGTAAGCCGTTTGATTCCGTCCCTGGCTGACTTCAAAACCCAGCGTAAAGCGCGATCCTTGAATTTCAAATTCCGCACTTAAATTAAAACTTTCTGCCCCTTGATAAAACAATTCGAAATAATTTTCACTTCTGACTGACAAAAAGTAGGGGATAAATATTCCTGAAAAATCAAACTGCCCAACCTTTAACTTGCCCGATTTAACATGACTATTTGTGGGACGCTGAATCTTTCTCAGCGTGACTTTGTAGCATTCCCAAAATATCATCACTGCTTCTAGCAAGGAAGTTTTGCCGCTATTATTTTCACCCGTCAAAATAGAAAGTTGCTCACTGAAATGAATCTCAGTAAGTTTGTGAATTTTGAAGTTTTTTACAGTGATTTTTTTAATCATGGTTACTTATTGAATCTACCTTGCTTTGATTAAGCAAATTTAACATTCGTTTTACAAAAATACAGCCGTTAACACATCACCTGATTGCGCATTGGTCGCCAGCACAAGGACATATTTTCTTTTACACTCGCCGGAATCATGGTTCAAGTAATAACAATCATCACGCCAAATCTGGCCAATCCCTATTACCAGTTCATTCATGCCGTCGCTAACCTTCGTTCAGCTTGAAGCGCCGCACGATACATTGCCTGTTCCGATGCGATTGAAAGCAATTCAGCGCGTGCAGGTGCATCATCTGAAATAGCCAGTTCATAAGGTATAACTTGATGTGCGCCTACCCCATTGCGCCAAACTTTATCCCATGCCCCATTTATTTCATGAGTCACATCTATCATCACAGGCGATCGCGTCTCTTTGTAACGAGATGCAAGCTTGGCCATGAGCTTTAATTGTCGTGGTGTAAAATTATCCTCATCAAACCGCACACCCTGATTTACTTTTACCGCTTGAAGCGTGAAATCAATTATCTTTTCAGGTTCGACATGAACCTTATCCAGCAAATCAGCACCAAATTCTTCCCATTCCTCCATTAGCTCGACAGGAACAGGACCAAATTTCCATGCTTGATATTCAAAGTTGGTGACACTCTTACCAGTTATGCAAAAATGCTCAAAATCAAGCAAATAGAGCAACTTGAAAAGCTTGATTTTTCCACAATGCAGCGTATTTTCCGCAAAGAAAATAATCAAATTAATCAATCTATTGCGTTCTATATCATTCACGGGAATTTCCTTTATACAAACCAAGCATCTTATTTCATCGTCTAAATATATTCGTTTCAAAATTTGAACCCAGCTTATCTACATCCTTTGTTAGGCCATTGGTACGGATAATCTTGTGGGAAAAGTTGTGGCATTTATATTTTCAGATGCAATTTCGCGCTCTATCTAACTCAGCATCCACTTCGCTTTGTGGAAGATAAGGATACATTTCATGGAGAGGCTTTGACTGCATACGACCATCGGGTAAGCGTTCTGACATCACAGAGGGAATCATTCGTTGATCTCGAAGTGCCTTAATCTCCACCAGAACCGGTCCATCCAATGCCAATGCTTGTTCGATCACCCCCCTTAGGTCAGCGGTTCGTTCACACTTCAAAAATGGAAGATGATATGTTTTGGCCTGATCTTCCAAACTAGGAATAAATACACCACTTTGAGGATCTGTCCCAACATACATTCCATTAAAAAAATCTCTCTGTGTATTACGGATGGAGAGGTATCCGTCATTGTTCATAACGAACAATTTAACGTTAAGCTTATAGTGACTAGTCACCGCCAAATCGTGGATGTTCGTCATCAATGAACCATCACCGGTAACGCAAATAGTTGCAGAATCATTGGCTGTTGCCACACCGTTGGCTGCTGGTAGCGCAAAACCCATTGCCCCTAAAGAACCAGATGAAATAAAGCGTTGGCCTTCTTTTAACCTCAAACCTTGTCCCATTGCATAGAAAGCTGAACCCGCATCAGTAACGATGCATTCGTTTCCTTTTAATGCGCAACTTAACTCTTCGGCAAAGTCATAATAGTTGACCGAGTCACTAGGCCTGTCATGGGGTTCACAATGCACGGCAAAGCGCTGTTTCCAAGAAAGACATACTCCACGCCACGCATCATTGGCAAAGCCATTTTGAATAAGCGGTTCGATATCGAGCAAAAATTGGGTTACGTCAGATTTTATTTTGAGGGTAACGTTAATTTGCTCACGCACTAAAACTGCCTCGTCAATATCAACTTGAATTTTGATTGCATCGGGGGCAAACAAACTGTTTTCCCAACCCGTCGTCTGAGAATGCAAACTGCATCCCAAGCTTAGAATGACATCAGCTGTCTGCACCGCAAAATTACCTGCGCGATCCCCTTTAGGACCAGAATGTCCAACGAATAAGGGATGATCATAAAAAAGAGCATCTTTCCCCAACTGAGATGTGACTACCGGAATGTTTAAATGACTAACAACGCGGCGAAATACTTCAACGGCACCCGCTGCACGAATACCCACACCTGACAAAATCAATGGCCTTTTAGCATTTCGTAAAATATCAATTATCTTAGTTGGTTCAGTTGAACTTGTGAGCTTTGTGTCATTCTCAGGAACGTAGCGCTCTAAGTCATCCGGCTCAATGAGCGCCCCTTGCACATCTAGTGGCAAATCTAAAAGCACGGGGCCTGGGCGTCCTGTTGTAGCGAAATGAAAGGCTTTTTCTAAGTGATACCGAATTGTTTTTGGATCAGTCACCATCACAGCATATTTAGTCACAGATTTTACAATCGGGACAATGTCCACTTCAAAAGTGCCAAATTGGCGCAAACCCGCGATACCTGAGCCCTGAATTGTTTGAGTCGATTTACTTTGACCTGTCAAAAATAAAACGGGACTACTATCCTGCCATGCACCAACAAGCCCTGTTAAAACATTTGTTGCGCCCGGCCCGCTGGTCGCATAACAAACGCCTATACGTCCAGAAAATCTCGCTTCAGCATCCGCTGCAATAGCCGAGCATTGCTCGTGATGATTGCAGATTGCTCGCAAACTATCTGCACGGCCAACTGAATCAACCAAGTGCATCATGCCGCCACCCGATAACATATAAACCGTTTCTACACCCCACTCCTGAAGTCGTTGGGCAATATAATCGGCTACGCGAATCTTCATTTTCTTTTCCTTGATCTTTTATAAGCTGTGTTGTTTATTTTGAATCAGACATGCCCTGCTTAAATGCATTAACTGCACTTATTGCCGCTTCACGCAAAATTGCTGAATCAACGGAATACACCAAAAAGTTTGCGCCCAACTTGATAGCATTCTGTACATCCTCTTTGTTTCGGACCATCATCCCCGCCGTCTTTCCTGCAGCCCTAATTTTCACCACAGACTGTTCTACCACCTTAATGATAGAAGGATGCTTTGTATTGCCCTCATAACCCAGAGCAATTGAAAGGTCATACACCCCGACATAAATCATATCCAAATCTTCAATTGCTAAAACCGAATCCAAGTCATCCAGTGCAATCTGGCTTTCAACAATAACCGAAGACAATCCAAAATCATTACGCAACTTTCCTGTTTGATTATTACTTGGCGCGGCGTAATCAGCGAAGCGTGTGAAGGGGTTGTACCCACGCGTACCAGCGGGGGCAAACTTGGTCATAGCAACAGCCGATTTAACAGAAGTAGCATCCCCAACCTGTGGCACAATTATCCCGTGTGCACCCATATCAAGCGCCCACTGAGTCGCAGATGGGTTGATACCGGGGACACGAACAATAGGCGCGCACCCAGTCGCTTCACATGCACGGATACAGGCATCTAGTGCAGTTTGATCGTAGACTCCATGTTCCATATCCAGTATCAAAAAATCAAAACCAGATAAGGCTAATATTTCAACAACAACAGGCGAGGAAATAATTGACCACGTACCAATTACTGGCTCGTGATTTTGTAGTTTTAGTTTAAGTTTATTTTTAGTCACGTGCATCAGAAACTCTTTGTTATACAGACTATTAACTTGCTTGAAGACGATGCCATTGTGCCGTTAATTTAATGGCTTCCTCTAACGGGGTAAAAACAGATAGCCCATATTCATTCATAGCATGGGAGGTATCCGGCAGTAATTTCGCTGACCTGCCAACGCTTCTTGGTGCCGTATTAAACATAATATCGGGTGAAGGTTCAAAGTTCTTAGCGATTTCTTTCGCCAAGTCCTGCAAGGAGATTCCTATTGGGCTACCCACATTCACCACATCTCCACTTTGGCCTGCAGTTAATATTCTTAAAAACCAATAGGCTGCATCACTTCCATACAGATAACTGCGCACGACCTGCCCGTCCCCCTTGACGCGAATCTGATGTCCACGCAATGCATCAGATAAAAAAGTAGTTTGCGCCCACGGCGTGTCTAATGACTGGTAGGGGCCCATAAATGAAAAAGGGCGTGCCACCAACACGGGAATGCGAGATTGAACACGTGCTGCAGAGCAAATAGTTTCTGCAAAACGTTTTGCATTGGGATACATAAAGCTGGCATCCGGCGTGGGTGCGCCTTGTGTATTTTCAGCAATACCATTCGCAGTTTCTGGCTGCGCGCCACTTACCAAGCCTGAGCTTAAATAAAGCAATTTCTGAAGACGACTTAGGCGTTCTGCGGTACGCATCACCGACATGGTGCCATCTACAATGACCGAGGCTGTATCTAAAGGGTTTGACGCATGGGTACGAACATCGGGATTCGCTGCCGCATGAATCACCCAGTCTGCGTTACTAGGAAACTGCCCCATCTGTCTAACATCAGATTTAATTAAGCTGATATCTGCGCGATTGGCTAAATGAGGCAACCGTGTAACAAACTGGTCGGTGCTACGCGAGATCAACGACAACTTGATTTCGAATTGATAGGCATCGTTTAGCGCCGCAACCATTTCCGCAATCCATGTCCCCACAAAGCCGGTTCCACCAATTACCACTAATTCCGATTTTTGTAATGCATCAAGCGCATTATCACGGCCATCTAAAACACGAAGGCAGTCATGGCGTGTTCTTTCTTGGCATTCAATTTTCATGAATTTCCTTTCTGTGCTCGTTGAGCTAATTCTTTAGCGACTTCGAGAATAATGTCCTCTTGACCTGCTACAATTTTACGTCGCCCTAGTTCGAAAAATATATCACGAGGGTCAACATTGAATTCTTTCGCAATGCGCGAAACTGGTTTCATAAATCCAGAAAAGACCCCAGCCATACCGCTAACCACACTGACTGACTTAATTGTGGGAATTTCTTTCATCAAGGTTTGCTCTGCCAAGTCAGAGGCATCCAACATTTTGTAAAGATCAATACCAGTGCTGTATTTCAAGCGATCCAACACGGCCACTAATACTTCAAGTTGAGCGTTTCCTGCACCTGCACCAAAACCTCTTGCACATCCGTCTATTAACGTTGCCCCTGCATCAGCAGCAGCAACCGAATTTGCAATCGCCAAACCCAAATTATTGTGACCATGAAATCCAACAGCGATACCTAGTCCATTCACCAGCGTCTCTACCCGAATGCGAACATCCTCAGGAATAAAATGACCGGAAGAGTCCATAAACACCACGCCTTCGGCACCATACGACTCCATCTTTCTGGCTTGCTCCAAAAGCATGGGTGGCGAGATCATGTGGGACATCATTAAACATCCCCACACTTCAACACCCTCACTACGCGAAAAGCCAATGTGACGCTCACAGATATCTGCTTCACTGCAATGCGATGCCACCCTGACCACATCAACACCCAACGCCAATGCAGGTTTCAAATCTCTTTCTATGGTTGCAAAACCTGGAATAACATGAATACCTAGCTTAGATTGCGTTAAGTTTTTTCGTGCGATTGCTAGCGCAATGTGATCAGGTGTTTTGGCTTCTCCTAATTGCAGTGAAGAAGCACCAAGACCATTCCCGTGACCGACTTCGACAATAGCCACTCCTGCGGCATCAGCAGCTTTGCAATAAGCCGCAATATTTTCTGCGCTTAGCTGATGAGCAACGGCGTGATTACCATCGCGCAAGGTAGGATCGCTAATCCTAATTTTTTGATTTTGCTCCATCAAAGCCCTTTCGCTTCTGTGCTAAATGTGACGCGTGCGTATTCTTCAGCCATTGCAATAGCCGCGCAGTTGATGATGTCCAGATTGCCCGCATACGCAGGTAAATAATCACCTAGGCCGCGTACCCGCACCATGACAACGATTCGACCATTATCAAAAATAGGACCCAAGATCACCTGATAACCTGGAACGTATTTTTGAACACTTTCTACCAATTGGGATAGACGCTCTATTAGCTTAGGAATATCAGGGGTGCCGACTTTTGCAAATATAGTGGTTTGCATATCCACGCAGGGCTCAGCAGGATTCAAATTAAGAATAGCTTTTGTTCGTCTAGCACCAGAAAACTCTTTGAGTCCATCTTCAGTAGTTTTTATGTATTCATCCAAATTCTGACGCGTTGCAGGGCCGGCACTCCTTGAGGCAATGCTGGAAACAACCTCAATATAATCAACGTCCTGCTGCGTTTGACCTATTGCATACGCTACCGGAATAGAAGCCTGCCCACCACAGGTCACCATATTCACATTAAATTCATTTAAACAGTCAGTTAGGTTAACGCTAGGTACACTCATCAATCCAATCTTAGCGGGTGTCATATCAATGACACGCTTATTAAGCTTTCTTAAAATGGGTGCATGTTCAAAATGACTTTTAGCCGAAGTGGCATCAAATACAATATCGCAGCAATCGGGATTATCGATAATGTAATTTATTCCTTCGGCCGAAACAGGAACGCCTAAAGAAAGTGCTTTCAGCATGCCCGAAGAAGATAAATTTCTTCCAATGAATGCACCACATTCAAGGTGCGGTGAACGCAGCACCTTGATCAATAGATCAGTACCAATATTTCCGCTGCCAATGATCGCAACTTTAAGTTTATCTTGAGTCACATGCGCTCGATTCATTTCAATTTAAAAATTCACCCCAAAGAACGCCTCAATTTTCTCCACCACAAAACTCAGCATTTCTTCCGTGAGCCCCGGATAGACGCCGATCCATAAGGTGTTGTTCATGATGGTATCGGTATTCGTCAATTCACCGCTGATCCGATAGGTCCGGCCTTCAAAATACGGTTGGCGGGTGAGATTACCAGCAAACAGTAAGCGGGTACCGATTTTGTATTGGTCCAGATATTTGAGTAATTCAACGCGATTCACACCGGCGGCTTCCTTGACGGTAATCGGGAAGCCAAACCAGGAAGGCTCACTGCCTGCGGTGGCTTCCGGCAGTACCAGAAATTCTTCGCAGGATTTCAGGCGCGCTTTAAGAAAGGCGAAATTGTGTTGGCGCGCTGAGATAAAGCCCGGTAAGCGGTCCATCTGCGCCAGCGCACAAGCGGCTTGCATGTCGGTGATTTTGAGGTTGTAACCCAGATGCGAGTAAGTGTACTTGTGATCGTAACCCATCGGTAAGGAACCCAACTGCTGACCAAAGCGTTTACCGCAGGTATTGTCGCAGCCCGGACCGCAATAGCAGTCACGTCCCCAGTCACGGAACGATTCGATGATGCTGCGTAAGTCGCGATCTTTGGTGAAGATCATGCCGCCTTCACCCATGGTGATGTGGTGCGCGGGGTAGAAGCTACAAGTGGCAATGTGACCGAAGGTGCCAACGTGCTGACCGTTGTAGCGTGAACCGAGCGCATCGCAGCAATCTTCGATGACCCATAGATTATGTTTCTTAGCCACCGCCATTACGACATCTAGATCGAACGGATTACCCAGTGTGTGAGCGATCATAATGGCTTTAGTCTTTGGACTGAGCGCTGCTTCGATCTTGTTCGGGTCGATGTTGTAGGTAGTGGGATCGACGTCCACGAACACGGGAACCATGCCATTTTGCAACATGGGATTCACCGTGGTGGGAAAACCTGCCGCAACAGTGATAACTTCATCACCTGGCTTTAATGCGCGCGCGCCTAGCTTATGCGAAGTGAGTGCGGTGAATGCCAACAGGTTGGCCGATGATCCAGAGGTGGTTGTCAGCGCGTAGGGCACGCCCACAAATTCAGCGAAGCGCTTTTCAAATGCTTCGTTGAAACGACCTGTGGTGAGCCAGCCGTCCAGTGACGCCTCAACCATATTCTTCAACTCTGTGGCACCAATGACTTTGCCCGAGGGCGGAATCACACTTGAGCCGGCATTGAAAACTTTAGGTGCATATTGCAATGCGCTGTACTGTTCGACCAGATTCAATATCTGTTGTTTTATCGCTTCTTTACTCATCATTGATTCTTTCACTAGGTTCTAAATTATTGGTTCAACGTACATCCACATACTGCCGAATCTGATCCAGCGTAACCGCCTTGATTGCCTTGCCATCTCGATAATTTCGTTGCCACTCAACAATAGCCACCAAGGCCTCTTCAAGACTCCATCTGGGGTGCCAGCCCAATCGAGATTTCGCTTTTGAACAATCTAGTTTTAAGTAATGAGCCTCGTGAGGGTGATTGCCGCCATCAACAACCCAACGAGCACCCTCTCCCCAAGCATGCGTCAGTTTCTCCACGATCCACTGCACAGGCTTGGCATCCTCGTCGTTAGGCCCAAAGTTCCACCCTTCTGCATAAACAGCGCCTTCTTCGTATAGTTTTTGTGCCAAAACCAAATATCCTGAAAGCGGCTCTAGTACATGCTGCCAAGGACGGATCGCATGCGGGTTGCGGATGTTGACCGGCTTACCTTCTGTGATAGCACGCATGATGTCTGGGATGAGTCGGTCGTCCGCCCAATCGCCACCACCAATGACGTTGCCCGCTCTGGCGGAGGAAATCGCCACGCTATGTTCTTTGTATTTTTCCGGATGGAAGTAAGAGTTGCGATAGGCCGCGGTCACCAATTCAGCGCAGCCCTTGCTGCTTGAGTAGGGATCATAGCCGCCCATCGCTTCGTTCTCGCGATACCCCCACGCCCATTCACGATTTTCATAACACTTATCGGTAGTGACGTTGACCACCGCTTGTACACTCTTTGTGCTACGAACTGCTTCTAGCAAGTTCACCGTACCCATCACATTGGTGGAGTAGGTCTCTACCGGCTCGATATAGGAATAACGCACCAAAGGTTGAGCCGCCATGTGAATCACAATTTCTGGTTGATGCTCAATGAACACCTTACGCAAATGCTCCAAATCGCGGATATCGCCGATGATGCTGGTCATGCCTTCACTAACCTGTGCGACCTCGAACAAGCTGGGGTTGGTAGGCGGAGCTAATGCATATCCCACCACCTGTGAACCCATCGATTGCAACCACAATGAAAGCCAGCTTCCTTTGAAACCCGTGTGACCAGTAAGCAGTACACGCCGGCCTTGCCAAAATGAAGAATTCACTTCCACACCTTCCATGGTGCCTTGCCGGATTGCCATAATTCTTCGAGATGCATCTTGTCGCGCAGGGTATCCATAGGTTGCCAGAATCCCTCGTGATGAAATGCAGCCAAATCACCTTCTTCGGCCAGACGTTCCATAGGAGCTCGCTCCCAAATGGTTTGGTCATCGGCGATGTAGTCGATAGCCTGAGGTGATAACACAAAGAATCCGCCATTGATCATGGCGCCATCACCCTTAGGTTTTTCACGAAAACTATGAACTTTTGAACCTTGCAGATCGAGTGCTCCAAAGCGTCCAGGCGGGAAAGTCGCTGTTAGCGTTGCCTTAACTTTTTGAGCTTTATGGAATGCGATCAATTCGGTGACATTGACGTCGCTAACTCCATCGCCATAGGTGAAACAAAAGGCATCTTCTTTCTTGACGTATTCAGCCACACGCTTCAAACGCCCACCCGTCATTGTCTCTTCACCAGTATCAACCAGAGTAACTTTCCATGGTTCCGCATAACGCTGATGCACTTCCATCTTGTTATGCTCCATATCGAAAGTTACATCCGACATGTGCAAAAAATAATTAGCGAAATATTCCTTGATGACGTAGCCTTTATAGCCGCAACACACCACAAATTCATTGATGCCATGCGCCGAATAACCTTTCATAATGTGCCACAGGATCGGCTTGCCACCAATTTCGACCATCGGCTTGGGGCGGGTCGAAGTTTCCTCGCTGATTCGCGTTCCAAGTCCGCCTGCAAGAATCACAGCTTTCATTTGGCTAATTCCATAAAGTTTCCGTAGGATAAAACGATACCGTCTTCTAATAGCATCTTACGTCTCCAGCCCAGATTGTTAATACGCGATACATCCATCACCTTGCGCATCGTGCCGTCAGGTTTAGTGATGTCGAAGGTAAGATTTCCTTTGAAACCCACTACTTTTGCAACCAGTTCGGACAACTCTTTAATAGTAAGGTCTTCGCCACAACCAATGTTGACTAGAGGCGGCTTGTCTTCATTGAATAGATTTTGTAGCCTGTCTTCTGGCTGCTCTAGCAAGAAGATGCAGGCATCCGCCATGTCTTCGCTGTAGAGAAACTCTCGTTTAGGCGTACCTGTGCCCCACACTACGACTTCTTTAGCATTGTTTTGTTTGGCTTCATGCATCTTGCGGATAAGGGCTGGCAAGACATGAGAGTTATTTAGGTCGTAGTTGTCATTTGGGCCATACAAATTGGTTGGCATGGCTGCCATGTACTTAGTGCCGTATTGGCGGTTATAGGCATGGCACATCTCAATGCCCGCAATCTTGGCAAGCGCATAGGGACGGTTGGTGGGCTCTAGCGGCCCGGCAAGCAAACAGTCTTCCGTCATCGGTTGCGGCGCATTTTTAGGGTAGATGCAGCTAGAGCCTAAAAACAGCAGTCTTGTTGCATTGTTTTTCCAAGCATTATGAATGACGTTATTTTGAATCAGCAGATTGTCTTCAATAAATTCGGCAGGATAGGTGTTGTTGGCATGTATCCCCCCTACTTTGGCTGCAGCCAAGATGACGTACTCTGGCTTTTCAGCCGCGAAAAAGGTTTGCACTGCAGCTTGGTTGCGTAAATCCAACTCGGCATGGGTACGAAGCAAAAGGTTGTAGTAACCCTTTGCTTGCAGGCGACGCACGAGGGCAGAACCAACGAGCCCACGGTGTCCTGCTATGTAAATTTTTGAGTGTTTGTTCATTGAGAATTATTGTTTGGCTGTGGCAGACAACTTATTCGTGATAATCGAATGCTGCGAAACCGTGTTTCTTCACCAACTCGTCACGTTGTGCACTCTTAAGATCTTCTCGCACCATTTCGGAAACAAGCTCATGGAAGGTGGTAGTTGGCTTCCATCCCAGCTTCGCATGTGCTTTGGTGGGGTCGCCTAACAGGGTTTCGACTTCTGTCGGCCGGAAGTAACGCGGATCGACTTGGACAATGCATTTGCCGGTGGCATTGTCATAGCCCTTCTCGTCAATTCCCTTACCTTCCCATCGCACATCAATGCCTAGTTCTTTAGCGGCGATGCTAACGAAATCACGCACGCTGTATTGCACCCCTGTCGCGATGACGAAGTCTTCAGGTTTGTCTTGTTGCAGCATGCGCCATTGCATCTCTACGTAGTCTTTTGCATGACCCCAGTCACGCAGGGAATCCATGTTGCCGAGGTAGAGACACTCTTGCAGGTTAAGCTTGATGCGAGACAAAGCACGGGTAATCTTGCGGGTGACGAAAGTCTCACCACGGATAGGAGACTCGTGGTTAAACAGGATGCCGTTACAGGCATAGATGTCATAGGCCTCACGGTAGTTTACGGTGATCCAGAAGGCGTACATTTTGGCCACGGCGTAAGGGCTGCGTGGATAAAAAGGGGTGGTTTCTTTTTGTGGGATCTCCTGCACCAGACCGTACAACTCGGAGGTGGACGCTTGGTAAAACTTTGTTTTCTTCTCCAACCCCAAGATGCGGATGGCTTCTAAGATACGCAGGGTACCAATACCGTCCGCGTTGGCCGTGTATTCAGGCATCTCGAATGAAACAGCGACGTGGCTCATCGCAGCCAAGTTGTAGATTTCGTCTGGCTGAGTTTGCTGAATGATACGAATAAGGTTAGTGGAATCAGTCAGATCGCCATAGTGCAATTTAAATTTGGCGTTATCCACATGAGGGTCTTGATAAAGATGATCTATACGGTCAGTATTGAACAATGAAGAACGTCGCTTCAAACCGTGAACTTCGTAGCCTTTTTTCAACAACAGCTCTGCCAGATAGGCGCCATCTTGACCAGTGATACCAGTTATCAATGCCACTTTACTCATTATTATCCATCCTCAGAAAAATTCAGAAAAGAACGCTTATTTATTTTGGGTCGGCATTATAATTCAAGCCTGTCATCTTTAAACGGATTTTTCCTCATGCTCTATCCCGTCATTCTATCTGGAGGTTCTGGAACACGCCTGTGGCCACTTTCTCGTGCAGCCTTGCCAAAACAGTTTTTGCCACTCGTTTCGGAAAAAACCATGTTTCAGGAAACGCTTGGTCGTTTACAAGGAATAACCAACTTAGCCTCGCCCACGGTAGTGTGTAACAGCGAACATCGCTTTTTAGCTGCCGAGCAACTGCGTGCGATTGGTGCCACGCCCTTAGAGCTTATCCTCGAGCCACTGGGACGGAATACTGCACCCGCCGTTGCCGCTGCCGCCTTTACTGCTCAGTCAAAAGACCAAGGTGCCATCTTGCTCGTTTTACCTGCGGATCATCTCATTCAAGACGTGGCGGGATTCCATCTTGCCATTGAATCTGCCATAAAACTCGCGGCACAAGATAAGTTAGTCACCTTTGGCATTACACCCAACGAGCCAGCGACTGGCTTTGGTTATATTGAGCGAGGAGCCAGCTTACAAATATCCGACAAAGCTTTTGAAGTTGCTCGCTTTGTGGAAAAACCTTCTCCGAAAAAGGCAACAGAATTTCTTGCATCCGGCAATTTCTTTTGGAACAGCGGCATGTTCGTTTTCAAAGCGAGCGTCTACCTTGCTGAACTCGAACAGCATCGCCCCGATATTTATTCGGCATCGCAGCGAGCTTGGCAACTCAGTCATCGCGATCTTGATTTCTGCCGCTTGGATGAGACTGCATTTGCCTCATGCCCCTCCGAATCAATTGACTATGCCGTGATGGAAAAAACAGATGCTGCTGCGATGGTCACCGTAGATATTGGCTGGAGCGACATTGGCTCTTGGTCCGCCCTCGCCGAGGCTAGCAAACAAGATGCCCAAGGCAACGTGCTTCGCGGTGATGTTTACGCTGCCGAAACGAATAACTGCTACATTCGCTCAGAGAGTCGCCTTGTTGCCGCCATTGGCGTAGATAATTTGGTTATTGTGGAAACTGCCGATGCGATTTTGGTCACTCATAAAGATGCCGCCCAAGATGTAAAACACACCGTTGAATATCTAAAACAGGCGGAACGCTCAGAGCACTTAATCCATCGCCGCGTATATCGCCCTTGGGGATATTATGAGGGCATCGACATCGGCGAACGATTCCAAGCCAAGCGCATCACGGTCACCCCCGGCTCTAAACTCTCACTACAAAAACACCAATTTCGCGCTGAACATTGGGTGGTTGTTTCCGGTAAGGCACGCGTTACACGCGGAGAAGATTCCTTGGTGCTTTACGAAAACCAATCCACCTATATTCCGCTTGGCGTAATTCATAGATTGGAAAATATTGGCGACACAGAACTTCATCTCATTGAGGTGCAATCTGGCTCTTATTTGGGCGAAGATGATATTGAACGCTTTGAAGATGATTACAAGCGAAGTTAATATGTTTAAACCTTGTGTGTCGATGATTCGATTCTGCATTGGACCACCAATATTTAAGGTCAACCGTTCTCGGTTGGCCTTTTTAATTTCTAGCGTTTCCCCAGACAGCGCGGGCTTTATAGCCATTCTGCGTGTGCTAAGCCGTGAGTAATACCACCTGTGTTCGGCGTACAATTACCCCCGTTCGATTCTTTACTGCTCTGTGTTCTGTATAAATAGTGGAGAACACCTTACAACTGGCACACGCAGAACGCCTTTTCAGGCAATGGGTTATACGTGTGCCGAAAAGATGAGTTTTGCTGGTGGATTGCAGTAGCAGTTATGCGTACATGGAAAAAGGGACTCTCATGCCACAAGCTTCCAATTTAGATGCTGAGCTTCAAATCTTCGCGCAACACTTTGATACGAGTTATGAAGACAAAGCCGTAAATACGCGCGGACAATTTCTAAGGTCTTATCCGCTTAATCGACTTAAAAATATGACTCTTGATGAGTATGTAATCGGCAAAGGTACTGCATCTTTTTGTGCATATGTAGAAGCAAAGACCAAGGCCTGGGCAAATATGCAAGGCGCAACTGCAAACAAGTTTGGCATTTACTTTGGCAAGACAAAATCTGATCCAACAATGCAATACCGTTTTACTCAGAAGTTTGGAAAAACCAAAAAAGAAGCTTTTGATGGAGTAAAGGAGGCGCTATTAAATCTTGTGAAAGCAGGTAAGTCGAAAAGCTTTAACGAGATCGACGAAAATCCTCTTTCCCAGATGTTCAAGGCCAAAATATTGAGCCTTTATTTCCCAGAGCTTTACTTGAACGTATGCAGCTCCGGGCATCTAGAACAAATTGCTTTGGAGATGGGAGTTTCGGAGCAACAATTCGTGAGCGAATACCAGCATTTGTTAGTCATGAAGAAGTTGGCAAGCAAAATCACACAGGTCTGGAGCAATCCAAAGTTCATGTCATTTCTTTATGACAAATACATTCACCGCGACTTGAGCCAGTCACCCTCAGCTATGGTGAAAAAGCCACGGAAAAAGGCTAGGCGTAGAGTTGATTTTGATGATATTGCAGCAAACCGCGACGCCATAGGTAAGGCAAGTGAAGAGTTCGCCATCGAATGGGAGAAAAATCGGCTTATCGGTCTTGGGTATCAAGAACTGGCCGCGAAAATAGAAGATCGTCGCGACATTCCATCTTATGGATATGACTACCTTTCCTTTAGTGCGCCGGGGCACGAAAGGTACATCGAGGTGAAATCAATTGGTCTAGATAGGAAAGAAGAATGCTTCCGGTTTTACCTCTCCGAAAATGAACTCTCGGTTTCTAATTCTCATGAGAACGGCAGTGATTATTACTTTTACTTGGTGCGATATAGCAAGGAAGGAAAGCCATGCAACCTGCTAGCGAGACGAGCCAAAGAATTTTATTCAAGCAGTGAAATTAGCGCCTGTGCGTATGTGGTGAGGTTCGATCTTGAGGATGATAAATAGTTGCTTCGCTTCTCAACATTGCTTCAACCTTATCCGCATGGCCTACGCAAAAACAGAACTGCGCAAAAGCACGCAGACCCAAGCTTCACGTTGAACGCAGCCTTCCTGAAGTTCAAAAAATTAATTTTCAAACCCGCCCACTCCCCACCACCTCCGCTAAAACGAGATACTCCGCACACCGTCAAAACCTAACATAGAGGGCAGTTCATTCATGGAGTGCCCATCGCGGTGCCCCTACTCATTTATACCCACATAGTGCCGTGCCAATAAACTCTTTAGCTGAGTTATCAGGGCGACTTTGGTAGTGTAGAAAATCGGCATCAATATAATTGGGTTGAGAGCCTGATCATGACAGATATCACTCTTGGTCTTGCACTACACCAAGTAGTCCTCAAGTGTTGGACTTCAAAATTTAATCCGCAAAACTAACCAGCTAACCGATTGATGCTCATATTTTGTGGGTACTATGGATGTTGATAAGCTGACCCAGCTGCCCACAGAGGCTGATCTTGAAGCAAGAATTCATGGCGTGCTTGCGCGCGTTTTTCCATGGATTGGTTCCGGCTCATTACGCCACCAGATCATGAATGAAACCTCTGCTCTATGAAAAATAGAAGATAACGCGCACAAGGCGTGTTTAGTTTGGTGTATAGTTTGCAAACTCTAAGTAAATTTAAAGCCTGAAAAATTCATGGATAGAACTGGCATCCTCAATAAATCGCCCCTTATTTATACATTGGCGTCCGTTCGATTTGCGCCTTGGCCGCTGCTGTCTCAAAAAATTGCTGAGATTCACGACAGTCTTCGTGAAATCACACCAATCATTCATGAGGTTCAAATAAAGCAGTTCGGCCCGGACAATCAAGAATCCGTAATTTCAGCATGGATGCTCTTGTCTAAGGATCGCACCTTGGGAATTTATCTGCTTTCCGAGCAACTACTCGTATTCTCAAGCAAATACTCGCGCTACTCCAAGTTCTCAGAAACCCTAGATAAAGCACTGGGGGCTCTTTTTTTCCACATGCGCTTTATTGATGTGACAAATATGGGGATGCGATACATTGATCGAATCAATATTCAGGAATCAGAATCATTCCAAGATTACATTTCTGAAAAATTGCTTCCTGCCAAGCTGGCAGGGCTCCAAGTGCGCGGAGGAACATCTTTGGTGAATTTTGAGCAGGGAGACACTGAGTTGCGGGTCAGATGCATTACCAATCCTGAAGATTTGGCTTTCCCTATAGATATCATCGAGTTGTTAAGTATGGCCCAAGGCCCTCAAAAGCCACTCACATTTGAAAAACTGAATGGAAAAAGTTTGTTGCTAGACATTGATGCACTCAAGACTTTTTCGGAACCTGAGCACATAAAAGATAAAGGCAACATACTACGTCAATTGTTAGCTTTGCATGAAAAGGCCAACATTTTCTTCCGGCATGAAAATGTGTGCACTGATCATGCATTTAATATCTGGAAAGGTAAGGTCTGATCGTGCTTGCTATGGACTTCAATTGTGCACCAGACTATTCCTTGAGTGGACTATCTTACCTTCGCGCCAGAATTGAAATGGTATGCCCCTCAAAGGCAAGGCCAGAATCTGGCATAACTCTACGTGATCAATACGCTTCAGGCGGCACACAGATAGAAATAAAACAAGATAGAAGGATTTTGATATTAGTTAATGGCAAGCGCATTAATGCCAATCAGACTAGCAATCATACAGCCACTCTCCACGAGAACTTTGCTGTCCCTGTTGCTGTACGTCTAGACCAAATCAAGGATCGACTTGCATTGTCAGTTACGCAACTTGCAGAGTTATTTGGCGTAACACGGAAGTCTGTGTATGACTGGTACGTGGGGGCTGAGCCGCGCCCATCGACCATGAGTCGCATAGAAATCCTAGCTGATGTACTTAATGAGACATCGCAAGAAATTGATGTCAGCAGAATAAAAAATGTTTGGAGCATTGAGCTCTCAGGAAAATCATTTCGGTCCATATTTAATGATGACAGTATAGAATCTGAAGAAGTCCGATCTGCACTCATATCAAAACTTCATGAACTTTCTTCCCGTATGGTTTCATCGACTAGTAGCTCAATTAAATCGCCTTCTCGGAATGGCGAAGCCCACCTCTTTGGGTTTGAACGAAGCGGCGATCGCGCCTGATAGAGAAAAAGCACTGCTCAAACTAATAATTGATAAGTGCTGGTGGCAGGGCTCGGTTATTTCATACCGCGACTTAGCCGAATATATTCCGCAAGAAAATCATTTTGATTTTTGGGTGATCACTTCACAAACATGCAATCTCTACAATCCAAGTTTTGAGAATGTTCCCTATTTCGAATTAGCTCCGGCCAAATTAATTCTAGAATGTCATAAAGGGAAAACCCAAGGTGACCATCCACGTATTTTGCACGTGGATGCGCAAGTTGATAATGAGCAACCTATTCATCTTGAGCTGCAAATTCAGAATCGACGTTGGCTACCAAGAGAAGTATTAGCCAAACTTACTGCCCCAACATTAAATATCCGTGATGGGCAGAATGAGCAAGATACAAAGTGGTTGGATAATTTTGCTGGCTGGCTAGGCCGTAGTTACACACGAGTTACTCTTCCGGATAAATTTAATGATGCAATCCAGATTTCCAAAATTACAGATGTGTTTGAAGAAAAACTCAGAAAACACAAGGACAGCTTGTATGGCATCTACCTGAAACTAGACCAAGACGTTGATGATCCGTGGCAAGGAAGTTACGGAGAGATGCCACCTCCGTATATATTGGGTGTTATGCTGATTACAGAAAAGAATGCCGACCCAGATGAGTTTAAGAAGATTTTAATAGCGCATTTATTTGAAAACGAAGTCAGCGAGCCTGATGACAAGAATGCCAAAATTACTCGGAGTGAATTGGCGAAACGAAATCAGATAAGGATGATGCGAAGTGACATTTTGGTCAGAACCGTTGAACAAGCAACCCTAATTGAAATTAGAGGATATGTGCGATACACTTTCGTTGACCATTTATCTAACTCAGAGATGGCAGTTACTTAAGGCAGTTGAAGGTACTTGATGCCTATTGTGAATTGATGAATAACTCCGTGTGCCCCACACGCGATACCATTTTCGCTGGCTTCCTCAGTATAATGAGAGCACCTTTAGAATTAAGTGGTGACTCCACCACCAAAATTTAAGGTCAGCCGTTCTCGGTTGGCCTTTTTAATTTCTAGCGTTTCCCCAAGCAGCGCGGGCTTTAGCGCCATTCTGCGTGTGCTACGCCGTGAGTAAAACCACCTGTGTTCGGCGTACAATTACCCCCGTTCGATTCTTTACTGCTCTGTGTTCTGTAAAAATAGTGGAGAACACCTTACAACTGGCACACGCAGAACGCCTTTTTAGGCAATAAGTTATACGTGTGCCGAAAAGATGAGTTTTGCAGGTAGAGTGGGGGGGATCATGCATTCGAGAGGGCATCCAAGTGTCAAATGTTCTATCCGAGATTGCCCGAGGAGCATGATGTCAAACTTAGCCCGTGAATATTTGAAGAGCAGTGAGCTAGACTTCCTAGGCCCATTCGCCAAGCCTCAATCATGGCGCGCGCTATGCTACGTGACTCAGCTAACTCGGCTTCGCTAGCATCTCTCATCGCTTCGCCTGACTTACCACGGTGGCGCCCTTGGCGCAATGGCTCATGATTGCAGAGTTGTCCGAGACGAGACCACTGTGCAGATGTGATAGTAAGAGCCGCTCGCACACTATTTTCGCCGCCAAACTTGGTGGACAGAGCATCGCGAATTTCGTAAAGATGGACAAGCTCGTTGTTAGGATCTCGGACACCCGCGTCGTAGCTCAACAGCATTGTAGCCAACAGTCCATCAGAAGCGCGGTGGGTAACTACACTCAAGCAGGACTGAGAAAAAGTGCGCAGCCTCTTCTCCTTACGTTAGCTAAAACTATAGCAGTCTATTATTAGGGGCTGCTGACTGGCAGGGAAAGAGCCGTTTGTGCTCGATCGAAACCAACCGCTTCCCTGAAGATCAATTATTTTATTGCCCTAATCTATCTACCCAGCAAGTTTTTAAGCGTTTCGGCCTGCTTTGCGAAGTCTGACGGACGACTCTTCTGGAACTTCTTCAAGTTGAGCAACTTCCAGCGCAATCCGGACAGGCTCTCCGCATGTTCGCAGTCAAGCAGTGACCAATCAGGATTCGCTACGGCCAATCCGATCAAGAAGTTTCGGTGTTTTTCTGTCAGGCGCTGAACCACATCAGCGCGCAAGCGAGTCCGAACATCCAGCAGCATCTCAAGGCTTGGCGGTTCTTCGAAAGTCATACCGACGAAACTGTTCGCATAACTTGTGCCGATATCTTTATCGGTTCCAAAAAGCACTTCATGTGTTGGGCGGTTATGTCCCGCCAGATAGATCACCACGGCTTCCATAATTTCCGGCGTCAGATCACCTTGTTCATAGAGCTTGAGCACATCAAACAGATCGCGAGGATGCTGCCGATCTAATGCTGCAACAATTTTGCTTCCATACAGTTCGGCATCAACTAAAACTGGTGCTTCAACTGTTGTACTGAACATCTGTGCTGTTTTGGCAGTCAGCGATCGGGTGATCACAGGAAAAATCGTTCCACGGAATACTACATTCACTTCGACTTTGACTTGGCTGCGATCATCCTCAATGAATAGCTTGGTTTCACTCTCCGCATTAAGTTTAGTCAGGCGCACCGACAGGCCCAATTTTTCCAGCCGCTGCTGAATCAAATTGATTTCGTCTGCAATCGCACGAAGTGCTTGTTCTCTTGACGGCTCTCGAGGTACATAGACCACATCAACATCCACGGACAGGCGTGGCATGTCCTGCACAAATAGATTGATCGCCGTGCCACCTTTCATTGCGAATATTTCATTCTTGAAGATGTCCGGCACAACTCTCAGCAAGAGTCGCACGGTGTCGATATAGGCTTGATCAATCATTTGGCAAACTCAATAAGGTACCGTCAGCCATGCGCCCCATCCATCTGGATGAGCTGCCGACGGGAAGTTGATATTTTTCACGCAGCG
>JBAXEJ010000027.1:0-32542 GCA_037140475.1 Gallionellaceae bacterium | reverse complement strand
CAAAGAGGACATTTCTACTTTGCTGAAAGAGGACATTATCATTTTGCGCTAACAACGCGCTGACGGTTGCTGGCGCTGGCTTAGTATTAATGTGACTGGCAACTGTTCGATTAATGGACGGGTTGATCAGGTGGTCGGCGTCATGCATGACATCCATGCACAGAAACAGATGGAAGAAGAGTTGCTGCAATTAAATCGTGATCTCGATTCGCGGGTTCAGGAGGAGATTCAAAAAAACAAGGATAAAGATTTGTTATTGGAACGCCAATCAAGGCTAGCCAGCATGGGAGAGATGATCGGCAATATCGCTCATCAATGGCGTCAGCCCATTAATTCTTTGGGTTTGATACTAAGTGATTTGGAGGACGCTTCACTTTATGGAGAATGTGATCTGGCCTATATTCAGAGCGCAGTCGGCAAATCAAAAAAAGTGATTCAGAAGATGTCGAGCACCATTGATGATTTTAGACACTTCTTCAGAAACGATAAGAGCCGAGGGGTGTTTAGTCTTAGGCAGGTGACCGATGAGTGCCTCAACCTGGTTGGCGCTTCCATAAAAAACAGCAATATCAATATCGTCGTCCGTGGCGAGCATGAAGTGCTCGTCAACGGCTATGCCAATGAGTATTCCCAAGCGCTGTTAAATATTTTGATTAATGCCCGTGATGCGATTGTTGAAGGAAAAATCGCTGCAGGTGAAATCGTGATTGAGATGGGCGAGGACGGCGATGAGGGCGTACTTGCAGTCACGGACAATGGCGGTGGCATTGCGCCAGAAATAATCCACAAAATATTCGAGCCTCACTTCACGACCAAGGCTCAGGGTGTTGGCATTGGCTTGTATATGACCATCGTGTCGATAGAAAAAAATATGAACGGTCGCATTGCGGTAGAGAACACGGCAACGGGTGCCAAATTCTCTGTGTATCTGCCCCTCGAGAGAACAGGAGATGATCATGCTATCAACTGAAATTGGTTCTGAAATTGATTTGGTGCGAAAACTTTCCATTCTTTTTGTCGATGACGATGATGAGGTATGTGAAAGCATGATGAGGTTTTTGGGGCGTCGGGTCGATAAAGTGAGCACCGCTCAGAACGGAAGGCTCGGGCTTAAATCGTTTCTTGAACTACGTCCAGACTTGGTGATTTCAGATATTCAAATGGATGAAATGGATGGTTTGGACATGTGCCGCGCGATCCGTGAAGCCGACCCCAATCTTCCGTTGATTATTATTTCGGCACACAACGAAAGCGAGGTGCTGATGTCCTCGATTGATTTGGGGATCACCAAGTACATCGTCAAGCCGGTGGATACTAGAGTGTTGATGCGGACGATTTTAAACATTGCCGAAACGCTTGATCGACAACGCAAAGTAGCTAATTCGATGCAGCAACTGGATTCACTGCTGAATGAATCGGACTATGAGAGCGAGCGCGTCAAAGACTATGTTTCCCACTTTCTTGAGACTAAGCATCTCGATGCATATTCAAATATCCGCCACCTGAACATACCGAAGCTGAGGGTGAGTGGCGATTTTTTAAGTGTTGCCCAACACCAAAATGATTTGTACGTGATGCTGGCCGATGGTTGCGGGCACGGTCTCTCTGCTGTGATCCCCGCACTGCAAATGCCCAAAATTTTTCAGTTACAGGCTACTCAGGGATTTTCCCTGCTGACCATTGCTGCTGATATCAATCGCTTATTGCGCGAGCAAAATATTGCCGATCATTTTGTGGCAACCACGCTGCTACGCATTAATTCGCACGAGCATTATATTGAGGTGTTGAACTGCGGCAATCCGCCGGTGCTGGTGTTCGATGATGCGGGTAACTTACTACTCTCGGGGGAGTCAAAATCTGCCGCACTGGGTATGCTCGATGATGAAGCATTCAACGCTCAGTTTGAACGGTTCATGTTGGAACAGAACGCGCGCATCTACCTATTTACCGACGGATTGCCAGACACCTTGCAATTCAGCGATCCTAGTTTTGATAACGGCGCCTTGCAGGCGATGCTTCGGAATGATGTTTCCAACGATGGCTTCGATGCTGTTGCCTCACTGCTCGGCGCAGTGCCACCGCATTGCAAGGTTGATGATGTCACGCTGTTGGAGATTCGTTTCGATTGTGAAGGTACGCTGGCAACAAATGTTGCAGCATCAGCCCCCGTTGGGATGAGCGTCAATGAGGTCGTGCCGATTGATCTGCATCAGGTGACAATGCTGTATGTCGAGGATGACGACATGACTCGCGAATATTTGTCGCACTATCTCAGTCGCAGAATGGGGATGTTGTATGTGGCAAAAAATGGCCAAGAAGGCTTGGAATTATTTAAGCTGCATCGGCCACAAATCGTGTTGGCTGACATCAAGATGCCGCAGATGGATGGTTTAGCAATGGCAGAAGAGATCAGAAAGCTCGATAAAGAAGTGCCAATCATCTTGACCAGCGGATCGGACACTGCCGAAGATGCCGAAAGAATGTTTGAGATGGGGATTTCCAGCTTTCAAATGAAGCCAATGGAGCCGGCTAGGCTGACTAAGGCGATTCAAACCTGCATTCAACAGTCTGATGAGATTAATCGCTTGTATCTTTCGGCCTCCGCGTTTCAGGCATCTTCGCTCGCTGTCATCACAAGTGATAGCAAGAAATGCATCGTAGCGGTCAACCCCGCATTTTGTCGCATTACGGGTTATTCCTTGGCTGAGGTGATCGGGCATAGCCCGGTATTGTTAAGTTCGGGTGAACATGAGGCTAGCCATTACCAGTCAATGTGGCATGCGCTGGATGAGTCAGGTAGTTGGTCAGGTGAATTGCGCTGCCAGCACAAAAACGGCATCACGGTATCCGAGTGGATAACCGCAAATGCAGTTAAAGGCAAGGACGGTGCGTTGACCGGTTATCACTTCATTTTTTCTGATCTCGCCGAACGTCAGATTAACGATGAAAATATGCATCACCTAGCATTGCACGATAGCCTCACTGGTCTACCCAACCGTGCGATGTTTGCGGACAGAATGAGTGAGGTGCTGGCGCAGTCCAAAAATAATATGGGCAGCATGGCGCTGATCAACGTCAAAATAGATCATTTCATTGATATCAATAACGTACTCGGTGTGCGTGCAGGTGATGAAGTCATTTTAGCCGTGGCTAACAGACTGGTGGCTAGCGTAGATGCTTCAGATTTGGTGTGCCGCACGGGAGGTGTTGAGTTTTCGGTTTTGATGCAGGAGGTTGGCGGGCGCGAAGCCATTGAGCGGGCCGTTCTAGGATTGTTCAATGTGATTGCTGAACCCATTGAGGTGAGTGATCAGCGTATTCATCTGCGGATGAGTGCTGGCGTCAGTTTATACCCGGGAGATGGCGATACCTATGAAGAGCTGGTCAAAAGCGCAAGTAGTGCAATTGATGATGCGCATCATGCAGGTGGCGGGGTGTATCGTTTTTTTGATCACACGATCAGCCGGCACAAAGAACATCTGTCAATGTTGCGGAGTGGAATTAAGTCGGCCATTCAATGCAGTGAGTTTTTTATGCTCTACCAGCCGAAGTTTTCCTATAGACAGCAGAAGGTGGTGGGCGCAGAAGCTTTGATACGCTGGCGTCATCCGGTAGCTGGTTTGATTTCTCCGGTGGAGTTCATTCCGCTCGCCGAGAACAGCGGCGATGTAATCGAACTGAGTGAATGGATCATCGAAACTGTGTGCGCTCAACTTGCCGAATGGAGAAGATTGGGGCTTCCTCAAGTGCCGGTGTCGATCAATATCTCACCGATGCATTTCTGGCGTGGTGATTTGATAAGGAGTTTGCAGAACGCGATGAAGAAGTGGGACATTACCACTGAGCAACTGACAATCGAGGTGACAGAAGGTGTGGTGATGGATACCTCGGATAGAACGCTTCAGGTATTGGGGGAGTTGAAAAAAATTGGCTTCCATCTTTCCATCGATGATTTTGGCACGGGGTATTCCAGTCTTAAATACCTCAAGAATCTGCCCATCAGTGAGCTGAAGATTGATCGCTCTTTCGTCATCGAAATACCGGAGGAGGGTGAGCCGAATGATTCCTCTAAAACGGCTGTCATACGCGCAATTATTCAATTAGCTGCTGAGTTTAAGTTGTCATTGGTTGCTGAAGGTGTCGAAACAGAACATCAAAGAAATTTTATGCTGGAGAACGGTTGCGATGTGATTCAGGGATATTTGTTTAGCAAGCCTATTCCGGCCGATGAGTTTGCCGAGCTATTGAGCTGATGAAAGGAAATTGTATGGATAAATTACTCAGCAATAGGTTGTACATCAATGTCACCGAAGATTCAAACTAGATGATTTTTAGCCTTTGGCAAGAGGTAAAGCTGAACTTACGACGAGCGGTGAACCAGTCGTTTTTTTAATCGTTGAATCGGTATTTCGCTTTGAAATGGAGAGTAAAATGTTTCCGCATAGCAATAAGCTCTGCGTTGAAATGGAGAGTTGAAACGAAGGTATCCCTCAGAATGGCGTAACGCTGAGATGGGTATTGAAGAAGTACACACACATGCAGTTTTAATGCAGGGTGGATAATTAGCTAAATCAATAGGTTATCCATGTTTGCATGAGGAGTATTAAAGCTAATTCTCACGTCGAAAATGCGCCTTTTTTGCGTCTTTCGTCCATCTTAGTCCAATGCTGGAAAAAATAGAACTTGATTAATAACAATAAAAACAAGGCATTACCTGTTGTTGGACTTCTAAGCGGAGCATTGGTTTGGGGGGTGATCTGGTACCCCTATCGGCTAATCGAGCAAGCCGGAACTTCGGGTGTTTTGGCTACTTTTTTGACCTATTCCATTGCCTTGATTATCGGCTTGAGTGTCTCTGGCCCCATTTGGAAAGAATTGAAATTGGCGGGCTGGGCAGGCTTGGTGTTGATGCTTAGTTCAGGCTGGGCAAATTTTGGCTATGTGATGGCAACACTCGAAGGCGAAGTGATGCGCGTGCTGCTGCTGTTTTATTTAGCACCA
Organism: Gallionellaceae bacterium; assembly: GCA_037140475.1. Lineage (GTDB taxonomy): Bacteria > Pseudomonadota > Gammaproteobacteria > Burkholderiales > Gallionellaceae > PALSA-1006. The sequence continues at coordinate 27,541 of JBAXEJ010000027.1, read as the reverse complement.
CTTTGGACCGTTTTTTTCGCTCATTTTATGTTGGGTGAAAAGCTCAACCGTTATGGCTACGGTGTGATTGTGCTCTCGTTTAGCGGGGCCTTGGTGATGTTATGGCGCCCAGAGCTAGGTGCGCCAATGCCGCAAAATCGCGCTGAGTGGATAGGTCTTTCAGCAGGAGTGGCGTTTGCTATGGCGAATGTTTTGGTACGCCAAACTTCGCATTTGAGCATCGGGTTTAAATCGACTTCTATTTGGCTAGGGGTAGTATTGATGACAGGGTTAGCCTTATTGTTTCAAGGCAACATTACGCCTCAAGTGCAGCAGATTGAGCCAAACATCTGGATAATTTTGGGAATGATTGGCCTAGTGATTTGTGCCACCAGCTTTGCGGTGCAATTTGGGTTAACCCATACCCCGGCGAATCAGGCCATTGTGATTTTCTTATTTGAGTTGGTAATTGCCGCGATTGCTGCTTATATATTAGTGGGCGAAAAAATGCACTTTCAGGAAATCGTTGGAGCGATGCTTATTGTCTCGGCAAGCTTACTTTCGGGTAAATTGCATAATGAGCCATCCCCATAATCCGTTTGAGAGTTTAGCCATGAACAATATTGTCACCTTAGGTACGCCTTTATCACGCTCAGCAACTAAAGTGATGTTGCTTGGTAGTGGCGAGCTAGGTAAAGAAGTCATTATCGCTTTGCAACGTTTAGGCGTAGAAACCATTGCGGTTGATCGTTATGCAAATGCCCCAGGGCATCAAGTCGCACATCGATCACACGTGATCAACATGGCAGACGGTGCTGCATTACGAGCATTAATCGAACAAGAAAAGCCAGATCTCATCGTGCCCGAAATCGAGGCGATTGCCACCGACATGCTGGTGCAGATCGAAAAAGAAGGTCTGGCGCGAGTGATTCCTACTGCCCGTGCAGCCCAGCTCACCATGAATCGCGAAGGCATTCGCCGCTTAGCGGCTGAGACATTAGGACTCGCCACTTCGCCTTATAAATTCGCAAGCAGTTTAGATGAACTGCGTGCCGCGATTGATGGCGGCATCGGCTATCCCTGCATCATTAAGCCGGTGATGTCGTCCTCGGGCAAAGGTCAGTCAAAAATTGATAACCCTAGTGAAATTGAAACTGCATGGAATTATGCCGCCAGTGGTTCACGGGTAAATCAGGGCAGGGTGATCGTCGAAGGTTTTATCGACTTTGATTATGAAATCACCCAGCTCACCGTGCGTGCACGTGGGGAAAATGGCGAAATTGAAACGCACTTCTGTGACCCGATTGGACATGTGCAAGTGCAGGGCGATTATGTAGAAAGCTGGCAACCGATGGCGATGTCGACTTTGGCGCTGCAACGTTCACGCGACATTGCTAAGAAAGTCACTGACGATCTGGGCGGTCAGGGATTATTTGGTGTCGAACTTTTTGTGAAGGGCGACCAAGTTTGGTTTAGCGAAGTAAGCCCACGTCCCCACGATACCGGCATGGTGACGATGTGCAGTCAGCGATTTAATGAATTCGAGCTACATGCACGCGCGATTTTGGGTTTGCCAGTTGACACGACTTTATTGGCAGCAGGGGCGAGTGCCGTCATTTACGGTCAGTTGGAAGCGCAGGGTATTTCGTTTACGGGAGTAGATGAGGCGTTGCGAGTGCCAAGTTCGGACATACGGTTATTTGGCAAACCAGAATCTTTTAGCAAACGCCGCATGGGCGTGGCTTTAGCTACAGGCTCAACCACTGACGAAGCCAGAGCGCGTGCCAAACTAGCCGCTAGCAAAGTCATTCCGGACAATTCAAAATGATCTCGGGTATTCATCACGCCACGTTTTTGAGTAGTGACCTAGCGCGATCACGTACTTTTTATGAAGGTGTGCTTGGCCTGACAGCTGATCTTAAGCGTCCAAACATGAGCTTTGAGGGTATTTGGTACGACGTGGGTCAACAGCAGATTCACTTGATGCTATTGCCTAACCCAGAAACAGGTTTGCAGAGGCCAAGTCACGGCGGGCGAGACCGGCATGTAGCACTTGTGGTTACTGATTTTAAGAAATTAATCGAGCGAATAACTGAAGGTAAGGTGTCTTACACGCTAAGCCAATCGGGGCGGCAAGCACTTTTTTGCCGCGACCCCGATGGAAATGCACTGGAATTCATCAAGATCGAGTGATTGCCTCATCGGTTGCCCAAAGTAACCGGGATGCGATGGCTGCCAAAAGGCACTTCGAATCCGCCGAAAAAACCAGCCAATTTAGTACCACACTGTGAACATGCTCCCTGATCAGTCACCTTATATTGCTCGATCTCATACCAGTCACGCACGATGAGGGGTCGTTGGCATGAGCTGCAATAAGTGGTGCCACCTGTCGTATCGTGGACATTCCCAGTGTAAACATAATGCAACCCCGCGGCCTGAGCGATGGCACGAGCACGTGTTAGGGTCGCTGGCGGAGTGGCTGGAATGGCTGTCATTTTGTAGTCAGGGTGGAAAGCGGTGAAGTGTAGTGGCACATCCTTTCCCAATTCTTTAACAATCCATTCACTCATCTGGGTGATTTCCTCTTCTCCGTCGTTTAGTCCGGGAATCAGCAGAGTGGTGAGCTCTATCCAGACCTCGGTTTCTTGACGCAAGTATTTCAGGGTGTCCAGCACAGGTTGTAGGTGAGAGCCCGTCTGCTTGACATAAAACTCGTCGGTGAACGCTTTAAGGTCGACGTTCGCCGCATCCATCTTGGCAAAAAAATCACGCCGCGGTGCCGCATGTATATAGCCGGCGGTTACCGCCACAGTTTTGATGTCATGTCGGTGACAAGCGTCCGCCACGTCCATGGCATATTCCGCAAAAATGATGGGATCATTGTAGGTAAAGGCGACACTTTTGCAACCCAGCTCGTGCGCGCTGTTGGCGATGGCCTCTGGGCTAGCCTGATCCGCCAGCTTGTCGAAGTTACGCGATTTAGAAATGTCCCAGTTTTGACAAAACTTGCAGGCTAGGTTGCAGCCCGCCGTGCCAAAAGACAGGATGCTGCTACCAGGATAGAAATGATTGAGCGGTTTCTTTTCGATAGGATCAACGCAAAATCCTGAACTACGGCCATAGGTGGTAAGCACCATCATGCCATCGACGCTACCGCGGACGAAACATGCGCCGCGCTGTCCGTCATGAAGTTTGCAATCGCGTGGACAAAGGTCGCACTGAATGCGCCCGTCATCCAAAGCGTGCCAATATTTTGCGGGATAGCGTTCAGCAAGACTAATTGGTTCGTCCATATCAGTTCTCTCCTTCAGTCCACTTCTTCACGGTGTAGCGAGATAGTTTGATGCCCTCTGCCCAGAAACTATCTGGCAAGCCAGCTTTGCGTTTGAGATGCGCCATGAACAAAACCGCCTGCGGGAGTTGCTCCCATACCTGCGGTAAAAACGTGCTGCGGTATCCCATGTATTCGAAAACAACCCCATCGATATTAGGCCGAAGTTGAGCCAACGCATCACTTTCATTGATATATGACATTGGTGAGGGAGGGGATAACACGGACACTTCAACTCTCGTGAAGCCGAGCTCATCCTTGCTTAAAGGTAGAAAGCGCGAATCTCGCAAAGCAGCGGCCACCGCATTGTGTTTAACATCTTCGAGCAAAGAGCGATGAGCTTGAAGCGTGCCGATACAACCGCGCAATTCACCCTGCTGGGTAAGAGTGACAAAACACGCACCCAGTTCTCCTAACCAAGGTGCAGACTCATCCGCCGACATTGGTTCACCTAACGCGTTGGAAATTGCAGTTCGTGCGATTAGCGGCAATATCTTGCCCTGTTCAATAGAGATCATCGTATTTGATCCTCTGCAGTAAAAGCAAATGCGGTGTAACCGACAACTCGATCTGGCGTGCCAGCTGTATCGCCCGAGTTGCGCAGATCAAGCAAATGAGGCGTTAAATGGTGCTGTTGTGCCGCCACAATCAATCCATTGATTGGCGTTGCACCGCAAGCTTGCTCGTGGGAAACAAGTTGTTGAAGTTGCAAAATAGCTCCAACTGATTTCTTATCGGTGTGTTGCGCACTCTCGTAAGTCAAAAAATGCGAAAGGTCTGAGCTAATCACAATGAGCGTTTCATCTCCTCCCCATAGGACTTCCAACACCTGCGCCACCTCCTCGGGTGTCGCCATGCCCACTGCCAAGGGGATCAAAGTGAAGTCATCCAAGATCATCTGCAAGAAAGGAAGCTGCACCTCCAATGAGTGCTCAAGAGCGTGAGCATCTGGATGAATGATCACTTGTGGCAAATGGGCGAGGGCGCTAACCCCGATTTGATCAATTTCGATAGAGCCCAAAGGGGTTTCGAAGCGATCGGCTCCCGGCAAAGCCAAGCCACGTATGGCTACTCGATGAGTTGGGCCGAGCAACACCACTTTGCGGATTTGTGATGCGATTGGTTTGAGGCAGTTATAAGCCGAGGCAGCAACAATTCCGGAATACACATACCCAGCGTGGGGCACGATCAAGGCTTTAGGAATTAAATTGCAACTAGGTGCGTCCAACAGAAATTGCTGAACATCACGAGTCAGTTGCTCGGGGTCAGCGGGATAAAACATGCCTGCAACAGCAGGCGGGCGGATGATAGGCATAGTAGCTAACCCCTTTTCGTAACACTCAAAAGATAGCGATTGAGTAGCGAGAATTCAAGTAGCTACTGTACGAATTTTGAGACAAATTGTTAGGTGTAGTCTTGCCAAAACAAATTCGGCGTCCTTTTTAGGGGACGCCGAATTTGAGTTAATACATTCGCTACTTATTTACCGCTACTTAAACGCGAGGTGTAATTTGTTTGGCATGCTGCATTGGCCGCATCCAGCGTTTTAGCCGCTTCATCAATGTTTTCTTGTGGCACAGTAAATTCACCAGGCTTACGCTTAACTGGCTTTTGGTGCTGAGTTAAATATTCTTCTTTGGCTTTTTCTGCTGCTGCTTTGCATGCAGTTAAGTCAGCCATAATTTGCGTTTCAAATGTCGCTTTTTCAGCAGCTCGAGCTTGGGCTTTGGCACGTGCTTGTTGCATTTCAATGCGTGATTGTTCAGCAAATTTTTGTTCTTGCTTGTTCAAATAGTCTAGATAAAACCATCCGCCTGCTGATAACACGATGAGTACTGCTGCCACTATTTTCTTAATCACGAGCTTCTCCTTGATATAAATAACTAAATAAAAACAATCTGTTATGTAATTATCCTCGCGTATTGGATTGGCCGTGAAAACGACTCAATTCTACGCGGGGTGCAGGCTGCCAACCCGCTTTTTGATGTTCAGCAACAACGTTGGTAAAGATACCACCGCGCACATAAAACTTGGCGGTCAAGCGCATAAAGCGCGGCTCAGTTGCCGCAATTAAATCATCCAAAATGCGGTTGGTGACGTCTTCGTGGAAATGCCCTTCATCTCGAAAGGACCACATATAAAGCTTCAAACTTTTCAACTCAACACATTTTTGATCTGCTATGTAATCCAAAATCAGCGTTGCAAAATCCGGCTGGCCTGTCTTGGGGCACAAGCAGGTGAACTCTGGAATTTCCATATGAATATGAAAATCACGCTCTGGCTTTGGGTTGGGGAAAGTTTCGAGTTGCTTCGCAGGCTGCGTGGTCATCGTCAATACTTTTAAAAGTCAATTCGGCACATTATATCCATGCGCGGCTCTTAGTGCTTTTAATAATGATGCCCGCCAACTCAAAACTGAGCAGTGGGGTTAATGATCAGATTGGCACAGTACGCTGTTATCACCTTCACCCGCTTCGGCGATGCGCTCTAAGCCAGATAGCACTTCCATGCTAGCGGCTTCCAATTTGGCGACTAGCTCCATTCCCTTCATTGGGCTACCACCACGAAAAAGTGAAACAGCCTCTTTACCGAATTGATGAAAGGCTTGATGTGGGTTGGCAATAGCAACATAGCCATCAAGTTTAGAGAAGCAGTCTTTGCCTTCACCCTCGTAATACCATTTACCTAAACGACAAGCAGTGTGTGACGAGAAGCTGTCTGCTTGGCGATCCGAAATTCCCATAAATACTTTGTAAATCTCAAACTTATAAAGAATGTGGTCAATCTTGGCGACTTCTACAAAGCTTCGCAGCGACGCGGCGGAAATAGTGCCTTCCATCGCGTTTGAGAGATCTAGCAGGTGCTTCATGTTTTCCATCACGTTGCTAACACGGCTACTAAACTCTTGTGACTTGTTGGAAAGATCTTTCATTTGCACTTTGGTTTGATCAGTCTCACCCTGAATCGCACTAACAATTGTCGAGATTTCACTTGTAGCCTTCGAAGTTCGCTCTGCCAGTTTTCTCACTTCATCGGCAACTACCGCAAAGCCGCGGCCCTGTTCTCCAGCTCGGGCTGCTTCAATGGCTGCATTCAGTGCCAACAAGTTGGTTTGATCGGCAATTTCTTTGATGAGCTGCACGATGTTGCCGATTTGCGCTGCGCGAAGGGTTAGGTTTTCAACATTGGTGGAAGATTGCAAGGTGTCGGAGGAAAGTTCGCCAAGGCTACGGGCGATATGCTCAACAGCAGAACGATTTTCGGCCGAAACGCTAGAGGCTTCAATCGCATGACGCTTTTCTTCACGGAGAGATTCAGCTGCGCTAACTTGGGATTGTTGTAACTCAACGAAAGAGGCACCAAATATCTGCATATTTTGATAAATCTGCAACGCAATCTGATTAGCTTCTTCAGCAGCAAGTTGAGATGACCTTGCTTCAGCAGCATCGTTTTCAGCTTTGTTCAACGCTTCGCGTAATTGAGTATTTTCACCTTCTGTTTTAACGAGTTTAAGCAATGCCGACTGCAGCTCGGCTTTAGATTTTCTGCACAACATAACTGCCTCCCAAAACTATTTTATTTTTATATTTCAACTAAATCATATAGTTACAAACTATGCTAGACGTAGATTATACCAAAAAGTCTTATATTTTCTGGATGAATATAAGCCAAAGCAGAAAAATTTAAAATTCTAATAACTGGAAAATTATGCCCTTATTCATATTTTCAAGTATTTGTGCTGTTAGCGGCTTAGGTTAGAATGCAACGCATCAACTCGTTAGCCTGAATCAAATTGCGTTTATCCCACATTAAACTTGCCGGCTTTAAATCCTTTGTTGACCCTACGCACATTGCGCTGCCAGGGCAGCTTGTTGGTGTCGTTGGGCCAAATGGCTGCGGAAAGTCTAATGTAATTGACGCGCTACGCTGGGTTCTGGGTGAATCACGCGCCTCTGCTTTGCGCGGTGAATCAATGCAGGACGTTATTTTTAACGGTTCTGGCAATCGCAAACCCGTTTCGCGCGCCAGCGTGGAATTGGTCTTCGATAATTCCTTAGGTAAAGCAGCAGGGCAGTGGTCTAGCTACGCTGAAATTTCGATCAAGCGTGTGTTGTTACGTGATGGCGACTCTAGTTATCACATCAACAATCAGCATGTGCGCCGCAAAGACATCACCGATATTTTCTTAGGCACGGGCTTGGGCGCTCGCGCCTACGCGATCATTGAGCAGGGCATGATTTCTCGCATCATTGAGGCGAAGCCAGAAGAGTTACGCGTATTTTTGGAAGAAGCCGCTGGGGTTTCTAAGTACCGCGACCGTCGCCGTGAAACTGAATTACGCCTTGGCGATACTAAAGACAATCTGTTGAGAGTCAGCGATATTCTGCAAGAGCTTGATAAGCAATTAGGGCATCTAGGCGAACAAGCCGAGGTTGCCAAGACCTATCGTGAGCTAGAAGCCAAGCGTGAGATGACGCAACGTTTGTTGTGGTTAGTCAATAAGCAAGAGGCGGAATCCCGTCGCGTTCGTTTAAGCCAGCAGGTAGAAAAAACAAAAAATGAGCTTGAGAGCGAAATTGCCAAGTTGCGAGAAGTGGAAAGCAATTTGGAGATGGCTCGTACCGAGCATTTTGCTTTGGCAGACACTTTGCACGCGAAGCAGGGCGATCTTTACACCACCAATGCTGAAGTATCACGCTTAGAGCAGCAGATTTCATTCTTAGTAGAACAGCGCAACCGCATGGCGCAGCAAATTGTGAATGGTGAGCGCCAAATTGAACAGCAGCGCACACAGTTACAGGGCCTCCAATCACTTCTCGCGCATTGGCAGCAGCAACAACAGGATGCCGCCATTCGTGTGGAAATTAGTGAAAATCACGCTGAAAATGAAGCGCAGCAACTACCACGTGTAGAAGATGCAGCTCGTGCCGCACAAGAAAAGCACAATGCCGTGCAACGTGAGCAGATGTTGTCTCAGCAGCAATTACAGTTGGCCGAGACACAGCGTGGGCATATTCAAAGTAATTTGCAGCAATTAGGTAGCCGTAAGTCGCGCTTATTATTAGAGCAAGACAACCTACCTCAACCCAATAATGAAGCCTTACAGCAAGCTCAAGAGCAGATTGCTGAATTACAGATGGAATTTGAAGAGCAGCAACAAATGCTATCCCAGCTACAGGAACAACTTCCTGTTTCGGACGCTGATCGTCGCAACAAGCGAGTCGCTGCACAAGAATTAGAACGAAAACTTAGCCAAATTGAGGCTAGCCTAAGTGCCTTGCAACAATTGCAATCCAAGCTCGATAACGATATCAATCTTCAGGCATGGCTGTCGAAACACCAATTAGATAAAGCGCCGCGCCTGTGGCAATCAATCCGCATCGAGCAGGGCTGGGAAGATGCGTTGGAAGCGGTACTGCGTGAGCGTCTGAACGCGCTAGCACTAGGAAAACTAGAAGATACCGCAAGTTGGACTGATGTTCCGCCCGCAAAATTGGCGGTTTATGCCTCCAATGGAAGTGGTTCACACACTTCGCAATCGGACTCAACCCTCAGCCCGCTATCCAAGTTTATTTGCTGTGATGACGCTCAAGCAGCCCCAGTTGTTGAGGATTGGCTGGCTGGAATTTTTGCTGCGAATGACCTCAATCATGCACTACAGCAGAGAAGCAATTTGCCTACCGGTGCTTGGCTAGTTACACCGCAGGGGCATTTGATTGGAGCTCATAGTGTGTTGTTTCACGCACCTGATAGTCAGTTGCATGGCGTATTGGCTCGCCAACGTGAAATCGAGAGTTTGCAACAAGAGTCGCAGCTTCAAGCAGAATTTCTAGAGCAGGGCAGAGCCAAAGTAGTTCAAGCCGAAGAGGCTCATCTCGCGATTGAAAGCAAAATCGGACCATTGCGTTCGGCTGGAAGTGATTTGCAACAGCGTCAACATGCGATGCAAATGCAGATTTTGAAGCTCACTCAGGCCAATGAGCGCACCCATGAGCGCCGCGCACAAATTGCTCAAGAACTGCAAGAACTTGAAGAGCAGGTGAATGAGGCTCAGCGACAACTTGAAGAGATCGCTGAACGCACCCTAATCTTGCGTGAAAACATGGCGACCCATCAAGATGAGGTTGAGCAAGCTAGATTGCATTCTTTTGCCCAAGATGGACTGCTTCGCGAACAGCGTGAACGTTCGCAAAGGGCTCAACACGAATTGCAAGAAGCGCGTTTCTTTGCCAAGACCTGTGTCGATAAGATTGGCGATCTCGATCACAACATCAAGCAGAACGTCACAACGCTGAATCAGCTTGAGATCGCTTTGGCTCATACACGCCATGAATTAGCGAATATGGCTGACGATGTAAATCAACAGCAGCTACAAAGCGCTTTGGAGCAACGCCAAGTGCATGAGCAAGCCTTAGCTGAAGCCCGTAACATGCTTGAAAACGCCACGCTAAATTTGAACAAGCTCGACCAAGAACGTATGACTTGCGAGCAAAAACTAAATCCGCTACGCGACAAAGTAAACGAAATAACGCTTAAAGAACAAGAGGCTAGATTGCATTTTGAACAATGGGCTGAGCAGTTGCAAGGAGTTGATGAGGCGCCTTTGTTTGCACACTTAGAAGTTTCTCCAGCCAAACCATCGACTCTTCAGTTCGAATTAACACGTTTTAGCGATGCTATTGCGTCTTTGGGGGCGGTTAATTTGGCCGCACTAGAAGAACTGGCTGCTTCTCAAGAGCGAAAAGCCTATTTGGACGCTCAAGCCAAAGACTTGAATGAAGCGATGGAAACACTAGAAGGTGCGATTCGCCGCATCGATAAAGAGTCTCGTGACTTGCTGATGTCAACTTATGATGAGGTCAATAAACACTTGGCTGAACTTTTCCCCGTGTTGTTTGGGGGCGGTGAAGCCCGCTTAGTGCTGACTGGCGAAGAGATTTTGGATAGCGGCGTGCAGGTTATGGCACATCCGCCTGGTAAGAAGAATTCATCCATTCATTTGCTGTCGGGCGGTGAAAAGGCACTTACCGCGATTGCGTTAGTTTTCTCATTATTCCAACTTAACCCAGCGCCATTTTGTTTACTGGATGAGGTGGACGCGCCTTTGGACGATACCAATACAGAGCGTTTGTGCAATCTGATTAAGGAAATGGCCGTGCATACGCAGTTCATCTTTATTAGTCACAACAAAATCACAATGGAATTAGCGCAGCAATTAGTCGGAGTCACTATGCAGGAGCGCGGGGTTTCAAAAGTGGTTTCGGTTGATATAGAAGAGGCACTACGGATGCGCGACGAAAGTGTAGTGACGGCTTAGGTAATTTTGTATTTCTTGATTACTTGCTTAATTTACAATTTTACATAATATACACTGTTAAATCAATGACTTGCGACAACTGCGCGGCCTGAGAGGGTGGTGGTGTCACAAAATTAATGACAGTTGTAAGAATCCCCATTGCCGCAACTGTCTCAAGTTTTTTTCTCCAAATAGCTCGGCGGTTTTCGTGTTTCTCGGTTGCCAATTCACTGGCGGCGATCACAACAATTTCATCCTCACCGATTAGATCAGCAATCAACACGCATGCGTAGGTTGGCAATCCTCTCGCTCCGCTTTTAGCGCCTCTGATATTGCCTTCGCTTTGACTAATTAATTCGCTTAATGCCTTTTGGCTTCCTGCCTTTGCTTCTGCTTTTTCGATCATTTCTCTTAGGTTCATTTTTCGCCTTCCTTTCACGGTCTATATATTTTTAAAAAATATCTAGGCCAAAAAACTTGTTGACAGCTTCATTTTTGAAGCTTTACTATCCGCTTCGGATTTGAAGCGCATCAAAATCATGCTTTTAGGATGCGCTTTAACTTCGATTTAGTCAACTTCTAACCCTGAAAGGTAAAAATCATGCTCACTCTTGAATGCCAAATTCTAAACGTCATTGCTAAAAAAGGCGGCTCCTTCACTGATAAAGATACTGGTGAGGTTCGCATTACCAAAGATGGCCACGTTGCCCAGCTTCAATGGATGGAAGAAAACAAGGGCGTCAAAAAAATCATTATGAAAGACATCAACGTCAAGGGCATGGGCGAACACTATTTAAAGCTGGTCGGTAAGCGCATCCGTGTTCAGGTCGGCATTTACGAAAGCGAACAAACCAAACGCCCTGAGCTATACATTCCAGAAGGTTCAATCCCGATGGCGGTCGCTGCTTAATGTTTCACCCTCAAAACTCCCTAGAGTTTAACCCCTCCATGTTGAGGGGGTTTTTTGTTGCCTCTTTTTCGGGTTCAAACCTTTCAGCCTTTCAGGGTGGGGAAGGGGCAACAAAAAGCGGTTCGGTTTTGAGTACGGGTTCCTATGTAATACCCGTACTTATTCCCCCACGGAGGAATTATGCTGATTGATTGGCTAACCCTTCGTTACCCAATTACCCCCGAATTAGGGGTGCATTTGCATCAGAAGATTATTGATTCATTGGGGAAAATTACCAAAATTAGCGCATCTGGTGAGATTCTTTGGGAAAAAAACGAGCCTGATTGGGATGCAATACGTTCTGATTCGTCCGGTTTGTTCTGGTCAATTACTGCTGACGAAACATCACAACGTTATTTAACCATTGGCGGAAGTCCTTCAAGCGTTATGAATCAGGGCGTAAACGTGTTTGGTTCTCTTCAAGTTGCTTTATGCGCTCCGGTATTGATTGAACATGCTGGAAAGGCTTTAGGTGCGATTTTGCCTAATTGGAAGCTCTGGCAGTGTCGCCGCATGGACATTACCATGAATTATGACCTCGGCAATCCTGCACAGGTTAAACAGGCGTTATCAATGCTTCTGCGTACTGACGCACCAAGGCGCAGGACAAACAGCGATAGAAGGGGAGGGGATACCGTTTACTGGAACCCTTCAAGTGATTTGCAAGCTGGCAAGGCGTATCACAAAGGCGCGCATTTAAGAATGCAGAAGCGCAAAGGCAATATCGAAATTGACGAAGACACATTAACGCTAGCCGATAACCTTCTGCGTCTTGAATTAAAACTCGGTTCTCGCTGGTTTCGTCGCTTGCGTGATGCTAAAAAAGATTGGCGCGATTTCACCGCGATTCAATTATTCAACATACACAACAATTTTTTTTCGTCGCTGATTGGTTGCGCAGATGTGGAGGTTTCCGATATGGGTACTTTATTGCAAGAACTCGAAAAACATGCACCTACAAAGGGTCGTGCTTTAGCTGCACACCGTACATGGGGATTGATTAAAACAATTGGTTACACACAAACCAAAGAAAGCATGGCGAAAGGTACATTTAATAATCACTGCACTTTGCTTCGTGCTGCCGGCATTTCATCTGCTGATTTGTGCGCTGGTGTGATTATCCCATTCAGAAAACAAACTCTCGTACTTGGTCAGCCTGTAACTGAATGGGCAGAAATTCGGAGGGCTGCTTAATGCCAAAAGAACTAAAAACCTGCTCAGATTGTGCAAAGCTTCTCAACAAAAGCACTGGTGCAAGTCATTGCCTTTGGCATTTCGAAGACCGCACAAAAAATCATACTGCATGCTCATATTTCACAAAATATTCCGCTGAAAAATATTCTCCATTTCTGAACCAACATGCGAAATCCTTTTAACATTCTCTGGTTTCTTGTCGCGTTCCTGCTGACGTTTTACGCTGGTTTAGCAAAGGCAGGTTATCTCTATAACGACATTTGCTATCCCACTGCCGCTGACGCTTTAACAGGTTTTCAGTCCAGTTTCCCGAAAGAAGATGCAGGGCGCGTTTATTACTTAACCGCTTCATCAGTGAATGCAACAGGTTTAATTTCCGCAACTATCGCAAGTAAATCAGTCACCGCTGTTGCTGTAACTGCTGGCGTTTTAAATACCTATCAATTGTCTGCTTGTACTGGTGCCGCACTCGGTAGCAATCAACAACTATTAACAGAAATGTGGGGTCAAAATGCTTCAATGGTTGCTATGGCTTCGGCTGCACAGGTTGCTGACACTCAAGAATCTTTGTTACTTGCTTCTATGGTTGCTAATACTGGAACGATTGCTGCAAATACAAGTAAATTCCCACTAGATAAAATTATTACCATCGTTGCTTGCTGCCTCATGTTTGGTATTGGTTATCTTGGAGGCCGTACAGCATGACAGGCGCAGAAATTACAAACCTCGTTTCTTACATGATTTTTTTTTGGTTCATGGGTTGGGGGTGGGGGAAAGTTTTTTACATGCTGGAAGTTCTCTGGCATGAGTGGATGGGCTAAGAATTCGCGGATAAATACCGCGCAACAAATCCCTTTTGGGATGCTTCACCGTCACCGGACGGCCTCCGGTTTGTGGCCTAAAAAGCCACCTTTTGAAAGGAATCATCATCATGGTAGCAGCAGATTTCACAGCTTTAACAAGCGGCATCGTAACGATCATTTCACTTGCTGTTGCTGGTGGCGTTGGCGTTTTCGCAGCAATGAGCGCACCACGCATCGGCTTGAAGGTTTACCACTTGTTCATGAAGTAATAAACCTGTCACCCTCCGCGCTGATTCACGCTCGCGTGAATCAAGCGGAGGGTACAAACTCCATTATGACTAAAAGAATATTCGCTGGATTTTTGGCTGTCTGGTTTGCTCTGGTCAGTTCTTCCGCATTTGCTTTCCTGCCGCTTGTAATGTCAGCGGTACGCATTGCTGCGGTTGCTCTTGAAACACCCCAAGGCAAGCAGTTGATCGCTGCCCCTATCGGTATTGGCATTGCCATTGTTGCTGCTCATATGACGCGCACAGACGGCACCAATACACGTGACGATGATCTTTACACAACAACAGCCCCTAGACCTCCATCAGCCACCGAAGCGGCTGCGGGTTTTACTTCAGGATCTCCTTCAGTCACTCCACTATCTACAAAAAGTCTTGCTTCTTCGCCTTATGCGTTAGATACGCGCATTGATATGTATAACGTTTGTAATATTGTTCCGCTTAATGAATTTATGCGCTCTTCTGCTACTCAAGAATGGGCAACAACTTCGGCAACTCTAAACACCCTCTAACAGTGATTTTAATGAAGCTGCCGGAAGATCAGCGGCTTAAACACTGGCGCAAATTTGACATGATGGGCGCTTTTGATACTGACCCGAAGCGTTGGCAGTCAATTTTTTCACCTCCAAAACTAGAAAATTCTGGTTTTTCTTTTGCTTAAAATCGTCTTAATTTCTTTGCTTCTAACTGGTTGTGCTGCTTTCGAAGAGCTTGCGCAGCCTCGTTGCAAAGATTCTCCGCAACTCTTTAAGCCTCAATGGTGTGATTAAAAAAACGCCTCTGCTCTAAATGCCTGAAATGCTTTGTAAAAAGGCATCTATTTACAGACTTACCAACAAAAATTGTGGACAATAAAAAAGCCTCCGAAGAGGCTTTACCTATCATAAGTAACAGGCTTTTAATGTGGCAACTTCATCAGAATTCCAATCAGCAAAGCGAATTGTGCGAAGGCTAAACCGACAATCCACTTGAGCAAGTCGTATTTCAACTCCATCAAATCGTTTTTGGTTGATAGTTCCTTGGTCTTTGTCATTTCCTCGAATGCTTCGCTCTGTGCTTCTGCAATGGCTTCCGCTGTTGCTTGTGGCATTCCGGCATTTTCTAGCTTCTTAGCGAATTTCAAAGTGTCAAATGTAATCGTGCTCATGTTTTTCCTTTCGAATTTGAATTAGTCTAACTGTTGACTAGTTTTAAGTAAACCTGTTGCGTTTTTTCCTGCCATTCGCGGTGGGTAAGTTTTTCGAAGGGCAGGTCAAGCGTTCTGTTTTCGAAAGTTTCATTCCTGTTTGTCCTCATCAAATTTTTCCATCCTTTCAAACAGTTGGCCTTAAACGATTTTAGAAACTCAAAAGCTTGCTCACAAAAGAACGAAAAAAAGCTCTGACGCTCTTTGAATTCCGCTTCTTGCATGTAGCTTTTGTTTTTGAGGTTCATGGCATCATTCCTAGATTGTTCGCCCGCTTTTGACTTCCTCACGGTGCAGACTTCGCGAATTTGTTTTTGTCTGCTTCACTCCTGAGTTGCTGCGCCCTTGCGACATCAGCAAACTGATACAAACCAATGAACGAAACGTGGAATAAATGCAGGCCGTTTTTGCCTGCGTTTTATGCCGCGAAAGTTCGTGCAAGCGAAAAATGCTTTTCACAAAGGCTTTTCAGCGCTTGGTTTTTAGCTGTTTGAAGATTCGCGTTTAAGGGCGTAGTAACTTGTTTAGGTGTGATGCAGAAAAAACGGAGTGCTGCATAGTTAGGCAGTAAAACAAGCCGCGCGAAGCGCGACAAAAGCCTTTGTTTTTGTGCTTTAAAAAAATGGGCTTTGGTTTTTAATAAAATAAAAAGGGGTTTTTATGTTTTTTAAATATCCGGCATGGTCGCAGACCATCCGTAATCATTACTGGCATTTAAGGTTTGCTCGATGCTTTCATGAAGCGCGCAGACGGAAGGAATACCGCCGAATTCAGGACGAAAAAAAACGCCTCCAATTTGAAGGCGTTGATTCTGAGGCGGTGCGTTTAATGTGTCGGCACTTGGTCAACCTGAAAAACGATCGTGCCGAAAAAAGGCTTGTCGAATACCTAAAAACGCTGCAATGATTTTACGCTTTAGATTTGACATAATATACATTATGCGAAACAAGCATCAAGAATTGAATTTAGCTAAAACCAAAATAAAGCTATTTATTTAGGAATAACCTATTGAAACTATTGGATGTTTCAATCCCGACTTCTTCCGCAGAGATGCCGCGAAGCTTGGCAATTTCCTCCGCAACATGTTTTACATATGCGGGCTGATTGAGCTTTCCCCTAAATGGTACGGGCGCCAAATACGGCGAATCAGTTTCAATCAAAATACGGTTTAAAGGGATGGCTGCTGCTACTTCTTTAATTTGAATGGCGTTCTTGAAGGTGACAATGCCGGAAAATGAAATGTAGAAACCCATCTCAATTGCGGCTTGGGCTACAGCTAAATTCTCTGTGAAACAATGCATCACGCCGCCTACTTGCGCTGAATTTTCTTCACGCATCAAGCGTAGCGTATCTTCTGCGGCTGACCGCGTATGAATAATCAACGGCTTTTTGCACGCGATGGCAGCACGAATATGGGTACGAAAACGCTCACGTTGCCATTCAAGGTCGCCAGTGAGTCGGTAGTAATCAAGGCCAGTTTCGCCAATCGCAATCACTTTGGGATGAGCGGCTAACTCAACTAATTGCTCCCGAGTCGGTTCAATTTCTAATTCATAGTCTGGGTGTACGCCTACTGAAGCATAGAGATTGTCATGATTGCTAACTAATTTAATTATTTGACTAAACTTATCTATCTCTACTGAAACACATAAGGCATGACTCACTGCATTCGCTTTCATCTTTGCCAAAATGTCGTCAATATTTTCAGCAAGCTCTGGAAAGTTAAGATGGCAATGAGAATCTATATACATAAAATGGATTACTTTGATGAGGCAAAAAGTTGTCGATAAGACAGGAATATTGATTCAAATTGCAATCTCGCATTTAGCGGATGGAATGATTCACGCTTGGCTATTTTCAATTCACTCTGAAATCTGAGCAATTGCATTGATGAAATATCAGCTGAGAGCTTGGTGATCAAGTCCAGTTTGTCTGGAAAGTATCTCACTCGCCCAGTTAGTTTGGCACTTGCCAAGTCATAGCACCATTGTTGTAAACAGTGTACGACCAGATTTGGCGCGGTCCTTTGTAGTTTCTCAGCAATAGCTAACGCATTAAATTTATGGGGTATTTGTATTTCAGCAATCAAGCTATTGATCTCTTCCGCCTCTTCACCTAGCTCACTTTGCTGCAACGCTTGCAAGGGAGCGAATCCAGAGAGCGCTAGGGCGATTTCTGGGTTTTTCACACCTTGAGCCTTTAACCAAGCAGTGCCCATCTCGATGCTTGGGGTATTAACGACAAGGCTTAGACAACGACTAAGAATGGTGGCTAAAAGTTGCTGAGGTTTATGGCTAACTAAAATGAAAAACAGTCTATCGGTAGGCTCTTCCAGTGTTTTCAGTAAGGCGTTAGCAGAATTTGTGTTCATCGCCTCTGCGGGGTGAACCAAGATGATGCGGTAGCCTCCTTGGTGGGCAGAGAGATTGGCAAAAGTCGCGAGCTCTCTGATTTGATCAACACTGATCTCCCGCGAGGGCTTTTTGCCGCCCTCTTTTTCTTTACCCTCCTCTAAAGCTGATAATGCATCGGGCTGAATTAAACGAAAATCTGGGTGCGTACCCTGCTCAAACCAGCGGCAAGAATCGCATTGGCAGCATGGCATTCCGGACTCACTCGGCTTTGAGCACAGTAAAGATTGCGCAAATATCAGTCCAATTTCTAACTTACCAATCCCTTGCGCGCCCTTGAGTAAAAGCGCATGGGGCATGCGGCCACGAAAACCTTGTAGGCTCTGCCATGTCTCGCTTTGCCAAGGATATAACTCTTTCATTTCAGATAGATGAGATTATCTTCTCAAGACTTTTCTGAACTTCATCGCGGCTTGTTTCGGCATGAATAATCGCAAATCTTGTGGGAGATTTTTGAGCACGCGCTAAATAGGCTTGACGAACTTTCTCAAAAAAAGCGCCCTGCTCTTGCTCAAAGCGATCCAACGAAACATTGTTTGCTAGACGTTGGCGAGCAACTTCGATAGGAATGTCAAATAATAGGGTCAGGTCAGGTTGTAAATCGGCATGTACCCATTGTTCCAATTGTTCCAGTTTTTGCAACGGCACTCCCCTGCCCCCACCTTGATAGGCGAAGCTAGCGTCACTAAAACGGTCAGAAATAACCCAAGTTCCGCGCTGCAATGCAGGCAGGATCACTTCCTCTACATGTTGCCGCCGAGCGGCAAACATGAGCAAGGTTTCAGTTTCAGCGTGCATAGGATGATGTAACAACAGCTCACGTAATTTTTCGCCCAAGGGTGTCCCCCCGGGTTCGCGGGTCACTAACAGATCGATTCCACGATCCTTCAGCTTATTGGCGAACCATTCCAGATGGGTGCTTTTCCCTGCCCCATCTACTCCTTCGAAGGTTATAAATTTAGCTTTTGTCATTTCTGATAACGGTTAACGGCATTGTTGTGTTCAGTTAAAGTACTGGAGAAATAAGAACTGCCATCCCCTTTAGCAACAAAATATAGGGCATTGGTCTTAGCGGGATGGAGTGTGGCTTCTATGGCCCCAAGCCCAGGCAATGAAATCGGCGTTGGAGTTAATCCGCCACGGGTATAGGTGTTGTAAGGGGTATCAGCCAATAAATCGCGGCGACGTAGATTTCCATCAAACGAAGCACCTAAGCCATAAATGACGGTTGGATCCGTTTGTAACAACATTTTTGTGCGCAGGCGATTGATAAAAACCCCGGAAATCATGCTACGGTCTTTGGCTTGACCCGTTTCTTTCTCCACGATTGATGCCAATATCAGCGCCTCATACGGGCTTGCCAAAGGCAAGTCTGCTTCGCGAGATTCCCAGCTTTTAAGTAAGTTAGTCTGCATTAATTGGTAGGCTCTTTTTAACACGGCAAGGTCGCTACTGCCGCTGGCGAAATTATAGGTATCAGGAAAGAAGAGCCCTTCAGCTTGAGATTCTGTGGCGCCAATTCGTTGCAAAATTTCCACATCGGATAGATTGATTGTGTCGTGCCTCAAAGTTTCTTTTTCATTTAGCGCAGCACGTAACTGCCTAAAACTCCAACCTTCAATGATGACAACTTCGCTTTGCTCAACGCGTCCCTTACTGATTACATCCAACAATTGGAGTGGCGTGAGTGGCTTGTCGAGTTGGTAGTTTCCGGGCTTTATTTGAGAGGCCTTGCCCATCAAGCGAGCTAGTAAAACAAAGGCTGTGTCGTTAGATAGCACGCCTGCTTGCTTCATTTGCCGAGCTGCGCTTTTTAGACTACTTCCTTGTTTTAAGGAGAACTCATATGGCAGTTTTGAAAAACTGAACGGTTGATAGGCATAAAAAACGATTGCTCCAATAGCAAGCCCTATAGCCAGTATAGAAGCAAAAATGAGCCACTTAATTGTTTTCATTAAGTAGCCAGTCTTGAATAACTTTGGCAACGGGGTGATTGTCGCAGCTATATTGCTCACCAATTTTATGGACCGGCCACAAACCAATCACACTGTTCACCAAGAAAATCTCATCGGCTTCAAATAGCTCTGCAAGTTGAATGTCTTTTATTTTGCAATTTACCCCTTGCTGTGCTGCCCATTCAATAAGTCTCTCGCGTTGCACTCCAGATACCCCACAGCGAGACAGATCAGGGGTAAGAAGCTCGCCATCTTTGACCATAAAAATGTTACTACGGACGCCCTCAATTACATTATCCAACTCATCCAGCAACAGGCCTTCCGCAATAGCAGGGTCAGACCACTCAGCCGATGCAAGAACGTTTTCTAATCTATTGAGGTGTTTTACGCCCGCGAGGCGGGGCTGACTTCCCAACCTAATTTGACAAATGTGTACATTGACGCCAAGGTCATAATTTGACGGTGGATAGCTTGGAAGATCAGTTAGGCTAAGTATTCTTGTTGTTACCGGATTATGGCTAGGAACATAGCCACGTTGAGAGAGCCCTCGCGTGATAATGACTTTAATCACACCCTGTTGGCTACCTGCCACCAAATTTTCAAGTTCAGTATGAAGTAGCGATTCAGGAGGACAGGTTAACTTGAGGGTAGTACAGTCTTTAAAAAGGCGCTGATAGTGTCTATGCCACTGTAGCACTTTGCCATTTTTAAGTAGGAGCGTACGAAAAACACCATCGCCATAAAGTAGGCCACGGTCATTTACGCTAATCGTGTCGCACGGCGCTCCATTGATTAGCGTATTCACGATGAAAGATTAAATCTTGCGGAACACCAGCGAACCGTTGGTACCACCGAAACCAAAATTATTGTTTACTGCTACGTCAATTTTCATTGGACGTGCTGTGTTGGCGCAATAATCTAGATCACACTCGGGGTCTTGCTCAAAAATATTGATGGTCGGCGGCGAAATTTGATTGTGAATAGCCAAGACGCAGAATAGTGACTCAATACCACCCGCGCCACCTAAAAGATGACCTGTCATTGACTTAGTGGAGTTCACAACGAGCTTTTTAGCATGGTCACCAAAAGCCAACTTGATGGCTTCAGTCTCATTCTTATCGCCCATCGGAGTAGAGGTTCCGTGTGCATTAATGTACTGAACTTGCTCAGTGGTTACACCTGCATTTTTCAATGCATTCAACATGCTACGCTTAGGGCCATCGGCGCTTGGCGACGTCATGTGGTACGCATCTGCGCTCATACCGTACCCTGAAATTTCAGCGTAAATCTTCGCGCCCCGTGCTTTTGCATGCTCGTATTCTTCAAGTACTAAAACGCCTGCACCTTCTCCCATAACGAAACCGTCACGGTCTTTATCCCAAGGACGACTTGAGGTGGCCGGATCATCATTACGAGTAGAGAGCGCCTTTGCCGAAGCAAAGCCACCAATTGCCAGTGGAGAAATGGTCGCCTCAGCACCGCCCGCAATCATTACATCAGCGTCGCCGTATTCAATAATGCGTGCTGAATCACCAATGCTATGTGTACCAGTGGTGCAAGCTGAAACCACCGCGAAATTCGGGCCTTTCAATCCATACATAATGGAAAGATTGCCCGAAATCATATTGATAATCGTGCCGGGAATGAAAAACGGCGAGATTTTGCGTGGGCCGCCCCCTAAGTAGTCGTTGTGCGTGTCTTCAATCATTGGCAAACCGCCAATACCTGAGCTGACACACACCCCAATACGCTCGGCATTTTGCTCAGTGACAACTAGGCCAGAGTCTTTAAAAGCCTCCATCCCAGCAACTAAGCCAAAATGCACAAAACGATCCATACGGCGCGCGTCTTTAGCTGGCAAGAATTGAGTTACGTCGAACTCTTTTACTTCACCGGCTACTTGGCACGCAAAGGCGCTAGGGTCGAAATGTGTAATGCGAGAGATGCCAGATTGACCAGCTAAAATATTCTGCCAAGTCTGAGTAACGTTGTTGCCAACAGGCGACACCATACCCAAGCCAGTAACGACGACTCTGCGTTTAGTCAATCTGCACTCCAGTATCGAGGGGGAAAACGATCAAATATGATCTGATGAATTACTTAGGATGAGCGTTCACGTAATCAATTGCTTGCTGAACTGAAGTGATTTTTTCAGCATCTTCGTCAGGAATTTCGCAACCGAATTCTTCTTCAAGTGCCATAACCAGTTCAACGGTGTCTAATGAGTCAGCGCCCAAATCGTTCACGAATGAAGATTCATTCTTAACTTCAGCTTCATTTACGCCTAGTTGCTCAGCTACAATTTTCTTAACGCGTTGTTCGATGTCAGACATTCTAATACTCCCGTTTTAATTAAAATTTCAAAAAGCGCTCGCATTCTACCAAACTCACGCCATTTTCCAAACTGCTTGTTTACTCCATGTACATGCCGCCATTCACGTGCAATGTCACGCCCGTGATGTAATCCGCTCCTGACCCAGCTAAAAATGCCACTGCAGCAGCGATATCTTGAGGTTTGCCTAAGCGTTTAACCGGCACATGCTCAATCAACTTTGCACGCTGCTCTTCACCCAAAGCCAATGTCATATCTGTATCAATAAAGCCTGGCGCAACACAATTCACCGTGATGTTACGGCTACCGACTTCCTGTGCAAGAGACTTAGTAAAGCCTGCTATGCCTGCTTTTGAAGCCGCATAATTGGCTTGCCCAGGGTTTCCCATGCTACCAACTACCGAAGAAATATTGATGATACGACCTGTTCTAGCTTTCATCATGGCGCGTAACACGGCGCGACTAAGGCGGAAAACTGACTTCAAGTTGGTCGTCAGCACATCATCCCACTCTTCGTCGCTCATCCGCGCCAAAAGATTATCTTTGGTAATCCCAGCGTTATTCACCAAAATTGAGATTTCGCCAAATTGTTTACGCAGATCGCCCAATACCTGTTCAGTTTGTGCAACGTCGTTAACGTTTAGCGCCATGCCGGCACCCTTGATGCCCGCGCTTTCCAGATAAGCACTGATCGCTTTAGCGCCACTTTCGCTGGTAGCCGTGCCAATCACGGTAGCACCTTGTTTACCTAGCTCCATTGCAATGGCCTGTCCAATGCCACGAGAAGCGCCAGTGACTAGTGCGATTTGTCCTTGAAGTGTCATAAATTCTCCTTATGCGAGAGCAGCTAAAGCCGCTTTAAGGGCTTCACCATCGTTGATGGTCAATGCTTGTTGGTTAGTATCAATGCGTTTATTTAAGCCAGCAAGAACTTTGCCAGGAGCGCACTCAACATTAATGGTGATACCTTGTGGTCCAAATGCTTGCACCGTTTCAACCCAACGCACTGGTGAGTAAAGCTGGCGCACTAAAGCGTCTTTAATTGATTCTGCATCGATATAAGAAGCGACATCCGCGTTATGAAGCACGGGAATGCTCGGTGCCTGAACTGCAACATTTTTTAAATACTCACGTAGCTGTTCGGCAGCGCCTTTTAGCAAACTACAATGAGAAGGCACACTCATCGGTAACATAATGGCGCGTTTCGCACCTTTGGCTTTAGCCAATTCCATGCCGCGTTCAACCGCTGAACGGTTACCTGCGATAACGACTTGGCCTGGGGAATTGTAATTTACAGCTTCCAGCACTTCACCTTGCGCACCTTCCGCGCATACGGCACGAACCGCTTCATCATCCAATCCCAGTACTGCTGCAATACCACCTACGCCCTCAGGAACTGCTTGTTGCATACACTGCGCACGGTAACGAACCAAAGGGAGTGCATCTGAAAATTTAAGCGCACCAGCGGCAACTAGCGCTGTGTATTCTCCCAGGCTATGTCCTGCCATCATCGTTGGCACTGCACCATTTTGAGATTGCCACGCACGATATACCGCCACACCTGCTGTAAGCATGATGGGCTGGGTATTGATGGTGGCATTGAGTTCAGCGTCTTCGCCCTCTGCTACCAGCTTCCATAAATCTTGTTTTAAAACGTCTGAGGCTTCTGTGAATGTATCGCGTACAGCAGAAAAATCAACGTAGCCATTCATCATGCCGCGAGATTGTGAGCCTTGACCTGGGAATGCAAAAGCGAATTTAGTCATAATTATTTGATTTAATTGAGTTTTATGTATTTTACCACTTGATTAATACCGCCCCCCACGTGAAGCCACCACCGACGGCTTCCATCAGAATATTTTGGCCCGGCTTGATGCGTCCGTCGCGCACGGCCACATCTAAAGCGAGTGGTATTGAGGCAGCAGAAGTATTGCCGTGCTGAGCAACGGTAACCACCACTTTCTCCATGCTGACGCCGAGTTTTTTCGCCGTCGCTTCGATAATTCGAATGTTTGCTTGATGCGGAACCAGCCAATCAATATCAGCACCGGTGAGCTTTTGATCCTCTAAAACCTCTTCAACAACATCGCTTAACACCTTGACTGCAAACTTAAAAACTGCCTGACCATCCATCGAGATAGTAGGGTCAGCTTTCAACATATTGCGATGACTACCATCTGCATGCAACTTGGCCGCGACAATGCCAGGCTTGTCGCTAGCTCTCAGAATAACTGCGCCTGCGCCGTCACCAAACAGCACGCAGGTGGTTCGATCATTCCAATCTAGCATGCGCGAAAGTATTTCAGCGCCCACCACTAGAACTGTTTTTGCTTGACCGCCGCGAATGTACATATCTGCAGTGTTTAGTGCATAAACAAATCCACCACAAACTGCCTGGACATCGAAAGCCGCGCCGCCATTTTTAATACCAAGCTTACCTTGCAAAATACAAGCGGAGCCGGGAAAGTTCATATCGGGCGAAGTAGTCGCCACAATAATCAGATCAATTTCGTCAGCCGTGATGCCTGCCGCTTCGATCGCTTTGGTGCTAGCGTGCAAAGCAAGATCGCTCGTAAATTCATTGTCAGCAGCAACATGGCGCTCAGCAATGCCGCTACGCGAAAAAATCCAGTCATGCGTAGTATCAACGACCTTTTCTAAATCATAATTCGTTAGCACCTTGGCTGGCAAATAGCTTCCCGTACCGATGATTTTGGAATAAATCAAAGCGACTCCCCTGTATTTTGTTGGCGTGCATGATGCCATTTTTCTACATGCTCACTGATATGTTCTAGCATGTCACCACGAACCTCTTCTGCCGCCCGTTCAATTGCACATAAAAAAGCAAATGAATCAGCCGAGCCGTGGCTCTTCACCACAATACCTTTTAAACCAAGAAAACTCGCACCATTGTATTGACGGTGGTCTAGGCGTTTCTTAAACGCATTTAATACAGGCATAGAAAACAGGGCTGCCAATTTAGTAAACAGACTACGACTAAACTCCTCTTTTAAGAAGCCGCCCATCATTTTGGCGATTCCTTCAGCCGTTTTCAGAGCCACATTGCCGACGAAACCATCACAAACAACAACGTCAGTCACACCTTTGAAAATATCATCACCTTCTACGTTTCCATAGAAGTTAAGGTCACTTGAACGTAGCAATTCAGCAGCCTGCTTCACGATTTCATTACCTTTAATGTCTTCGCTACCGATATTTAGCAGACCCACCGTAGGACGATCTTTATGCTCCAGAGCTGCAACAAGCGTGCTTCCCATCAGGGCAAACTGTAATAGATGCTCCGCTGAGCAGTCTACGTTTGCACCTAGGTCAAGCATACAAACTTGCCCATTTACAGTCGGCAAAAATGACGCGATCGCCGGGCGGTCAATGCCAGTCAGTGTTTTTAACACGTAACGAGCAGTTGCCATCAGAGCACCTGTATTACCTGCGCTGACGCAAGCAGAAGCCTCACCAGATTTAACTAGGTTGATGGACACGCGCATTGAGGAATCTTTTTTACTACGCAGAACGACTTGAGGTGACTCATCCATCCCCACAACTTCAGATGCCGCATGAATGCGCAGACGTGTGCTATCCGCGAAACCAAGCTTGGTTAGCTCCGCATTGATGGCATCTGGCAAACCGACCAGAACCACAGTGTCATCGGGGTGTTTTTTTAGATAAGCGACTGCCGCGGGCACCGTAACTTTGGTCCCGTGGTCGCCGCCCATGGCATCAATTGCTATCGTGACATCCACTGGGCGATCCTCACAAACAAGAAATTGACAGAAATTTTATTCCCGAGAGTCGGGAATGCATTCGACGAACTAAAAAGCGCTTATTCGCCTTTAGTTTTGACGACTTTCTTGCCACGATAGTAGCCAGTTGGGCTAATGTGGTGACGCAAATGAATTTCACCTGTTGACGGCTCAACTGCCAATGAAGGCGCAGTCAAAAAGTCATGCGCACGGTGCATGCCGCGCTTGGAAGGGGATTTTTTATTCTGCTGAACTGCCATGATTACTACTCCTCAAAAAAACCAATTACTGTTTCATCTTCAAACCAGCCAACACCGAAAATGGATTGACTGACTTCTGTAAATTCTCAATTAAGGCATTACAGCTGCCTTCTGAATGCTTGGGCGCAAAAGGCAAGCCGAGGAACACTTCATCTTCAACGAGAGACAACACATCAAGTTTTGATTCAGCCTCAATACCGTCAATCGAATCGTCACCATCAAGTGCTTCAAGCTCTTCCGCTGTTACCAATTGCAAGCGTGAAGTCAAAGCAATTGGGTATATGAAATCACCCATGCAACGCTGACAACGCAAATGACATTGGCCTTCTAATGTCACTGACAATATAAAACGATCACCTTCTGTTACACCGCTAACTTTATAGGTCAGAATACTATCGCCATTGCTAAGCATATTGCTCAACCTAGGCAAGGCCGCCATCTGAATTTCACCGCATATTTCCCTGCCGTTTCGGGCAAAATCTATGCTGTCTATTAAAGGCCGTGCAAACATGAGGCGCGCATGATATATATTCAGCCCCACTCTGTCAAAGCCACACAAGGAATATCTTGAAATCTCAGCCGCTTGTACTTGCATCAACTTCAATTTATCGAAGCGAATTGCTCTCCACTCTGCAAATACCCTTCTTAACTGCCGCCCCCAATGTTGATGAAACTCCGCTTTTAGGTGAGACCGCCCAACAAACAGCGTTGCGACTTTCACAGCTTAAGGCTCGAGCCGTTATTAATGCGCACCCAGCAGCGCTCATTATTGGATCTGATCAAGTTGCTCTGTTAGATGGGCAACAAATCGGCAAGCCAATAACCCATGAAAATGCGGTACGCCAACTACGGGCAATGCGTGGACAAACCATTTCTTTCTATACTGCGCTAACTTTGCTTAATGCCATCACCGGCCAGTTTGAAAGCGAGCTTATTGAAACTAAAGTATCTTTTCGGCAGTTGAGCGATGAAGAAATTGAACGCTACCTCATTAAGGAGCAACCTTATCACTGTGCGGGGAGCGCAAAATCCGAAGGGCTTGGTATTGCATTAATTAGCCGTATCGAAGGAAATGACCCAAACGCACTAATTGGACTGCCTTTAATTGCACTTGTTACCATGCTGAAAAATCAAGGCGTTAACGTTATTTAAGCATCAGTATAGAAATTTTGATTTGCCACGCAAATATCTTTCTGGTATTAAAGCGCGCTTCAAATTTTTAGCTCGTTTTCGGAGACTTACTTTTTATGCCAGATCAAACCACAAAGACCGTCGCTCCCTATAAGCCAAAAAAGGGAGAGGCCTATATGAATCCGAAACAACTGGAGCACTTTCGCAGCGTCCTTAATTCGATAAAGCTGGGGTTGGGGCAGGATATTGATCGCGCAGTCCACACTATGCAGGACGAAGCAACAGTGTTTGCCGACCCTAATGACCGTGCGAGCCAAGAATCAGATATGAGCCTTGAATTACGAAATCGCGATCGTGAACGTAAGCTGATCAAAAACATTGATAAGATGATCGCTAGAATCGATGCCGATGAGTATGGCTATTGCGACAAGTGTGGCATTGAGATTGGTTTAAGTCGTTTAGAGGCCCGTCCAACCGCGACGCTCTGTATTGATTGTAAAACGCTTGATGAAATTCGCGAAAAGCAAGTTGCCAAATAAGCTTTAAGTCACAATCATTCCAAACCCCCTAGAATCTTGAGGGGGTTTGGTTTTTCTATGGATGCGATTGCTTTGCCTGTCAACGCTAAATAGAAATGTCCTCTTTTCTGCAAAGTAGAAATGTCCGGT
>JBAXEJ010000026.1:0-32606 GCA_037140475.1 Gallionellaceae bacterium | reverse complement strand
AAAAATCGAAACCCGCCACCATCAACAGCTGCTTAAACAACTGTGGCGATTGCGGCAAAGCAAAAAACTCGCCTGCATGCACACGTGAAGGCACAAGATAATCGCGAGCACCTTCTGGTGTCGATTTCGTCAGCATTGGCGTTTCAATATCGATAAACCCTGCGTCATCAAGAAAGCGGCGGAATGAGCGCGCTGTCTTGTAACGCAATTGCATATTCTTTTGCATCTGCGGACGACGCAGATCAATCACGCGATGAGTCAAACGCACGTTCTCAGATAAGTTTTCATCATCCAATTGGAACGGTGGCGTCACTGCCGCGTTCAACACTTCAATTTCGTGACAAAGCAACTCAATTTCGCCGCTACCAATATTTGTATTAGCAGTCCCCTCAGGGCGACGGCGCACTTTACCTGTGATGCGCAAGACAAATTCATTACGCACTGATTCGGCAATTTTAAACATGTCTGCGCGATCAGGGTCGCATACCACTTGCGCCAGACCTTCGCGGTCACGCAAATCAATAAAGATTACCCCACCGTGATCGCGACGGCGATGCGCCCAGCCGCACAGGCTAACGGTTTGATCGAGATGAGAAGCGTTGAGTTGTCCGCAATAATGAGTTCGCATAGTTAAATCTATTCAGTTCAGTTGAAGGTAAATCGGAATGGAGGTTATTTGTTGGCAGCCAGTTTATTGACAACGTCTTCAGGGGATGCCACCACGCCCATCGAAATAATGGATTTGAAGGCTACATCCACTTTGATATCGAGCTCAATCGTATCTGCTTTGCGTACGAAGAAATAAAAGCCGTTTACAGGACTTGGCGTCGTTGGAATAAACACCGCCACGTGTTCATCATCCATTACTCGTGACACTTCGCCTGGCACGGTTGTTTGAAAGGCCAGCGACCACGCTTGTGGATGAGGGTAGCGCACCAGCAACACCTTGCCGAAACCACTGCTATTTTCTGTCAGCAGGGTATCGCTCACCTGCTTTACGCTGTTGTAAATACTGTTTACCACAGGTATGCGCTGTAAAAGGGCATTCCACATATCCAGCAAGCGCTGCCCAAATACATTGCGCGCCAACAATCCGGTAAGGCCCACTATCGCAACAGTCAGGATCACTCCCATGCCAGGTACACGCCAAGCCGCTGGCAGTAAAAGCAAAGATTGATCCATGATGCCAATGGTTAAATCTAGCACCCAGATTGTGATGCCCAGTGGCACCCAAACTAGCAAACCTGTAAACAGGTATTTTTTCATGCGCCGCCAGTCACTGCTGGGCAAGTAGCACAGCCTGAAGGCTCGCATTTTGGAGCGGGCGGATTTTTAAAGTCGGTCGCGTAATAGCCACTCCCTTTAAGTTGGAAGCCTGCAGCGGAAAGTTGCTTGCTAAAAGTTTCTTTGCCGCACTCAGGAC
This sequence comes from Gallionellaceae bacterium, assembly GCA_037140475.1. GTDB lineage: Bacteria > Pseudomonadota > Gammaproteobacteria > Burkholderiales > Gallionellaceae > PALSA-1006. Next base: position 31,183 of record JBAXEJ010000026.1, on the reverse strand, counting down.
AAAGGGTCAGTACGGGGTCACTCATTTTTTGCATGACATCTTTTTGGATGCCACAGCTACTGCAACGGTATTCGTAAATAGGCATTGACGCCTCCTATTAGGGTTTCTGAAAGGCGCGCATTATACCTCAGACCATATTCAAACAAAGTCTTCGCGCCACTCACCAACCTTGAGGTCACCTAAGGTCCATTCGCCGATCGCATAGCGAATCAAACGCAACGTCGGGTGTCCCACTGCGGCAGTCATGCGACGTACTTGGCGATTTTTTCCTTCGCGAATTGTTAGCTCTAGCCAAGCGGTAGCGATAGCTTTGCGCTCTCGTACTGGGGGATTACGCGCCCAAAGCGCTTTAGGCTCATCCATTAAACGAGCAACCGCCGGCAAGGTTAAGCCATCTTTGAGCTGCACTCCTTTTTGCAGGCTCGTCAACGCGGCATCATCTGGTACGCCCTCAATCTGCACCCAATAGATTTTGGCTTGTTTATGTTTAGGGTCAGTAATGCGATGCTGCAATTCACCATCATCGGTAAGCAACAAAAGCCCTTCGCTATCGGTATCTAAACGACCAGCGGCATAAACATCGGGAACGGGAATATAATCTGCCAACGTTGGATGAAGCCCATCTCGACTGAATTGGCAGATCACACCATAGGGTTTGTTAAACAGCAAAATGCGACTCATCAAGTTTTTACTATTTGCAGAATAATGCTGTGAAGTATACGAAGAATTTATGACTGACCACTCACTTAATTGAGAAAAAATATGACGACCCAAAAAATTATTTATACCCTGACCGATGAAGCCCCCGCACTCGCAACATACTCTTTGCTTCCCATTGTCCAAGCCTTCACCAAGGCTGCTGGTGTTGTGGTCGAGACCAGAGACATTTCACTTGCCGGCCGCATCCTCGCCAACTTCCCCGAGGGGCTCACTTCTTCGCAAAAAATTGCTGACCAATTAACCGAACTCGGCGAGCTCACGTTAAAACCTGAAGCCAATATCATCAAATTACCTAACGTAAGCGCCTCACTCCCTCAGCTAAAGGCGGCGATCAAGGAGTTGCAGTCACAGGACTACAAAGTGCCCAATTACCCAGATAGCCCTCAAACAGAGTCCGAAAAAGAAATCAAAGCGCGTTACAGCAAGGTGCTCGGGAGCGCAGTAAACCCTGTGTTGCGTGAAGGGAATTCAGACCGTCGTGCCGCGGCCTCAGTAAAACAATTCGCTCGTAAGCACCCTCACCGCATGGGCAAATGGGCCACCGATTCCAAAACCCGAGTTGCGCACATGACCAGTGGCGATTTTTACGGTAGCGAAAAATCCGTAGTCGTACCGGAAGCGGTTAACACTCGTATCGAATTCGTGAGTAAAGATGGCAAGGTCACTGTACTCAAAGACAAGTTACCCCTCAAAGCAGGCGAAATCATCGACTCAGCCGTGATGAACCGCCGCGCACTGCGCAAGTTCTACGCCGAGCAGATCATCGCTGCGAAGAAAGAGGACGTATTACTGTCCCTGCACCTCAAAGCCACCATGATGAAAATATCCGACCCCATCATGTTCGGCCATGCTGTTTCTGTATTTTTTAAAGATGCTTTCGACAAACACAGCACATTACTTAACGAGCTGAACGTCAACTTAAATAACGGTTTCGGTGACGTAGAGGCGAAGATATTTGCGCTACCCGAAAATAAGCGTGCTGCCATCGTGGCCGACATCGCCAACTGTTTCAGAAACCAACCGCCGCTAGCAATGGTTAATTCCGACAAAGGTATTACCAACTTGCACGTCCCCTCAGATGTAATTATTGACGCTTCTATGCCTCCGATGATTCGCGATGGCGGAAAAATGTGGGGCGCCGATGGCAAAGCCTACGACACGCTCGCGATGATTCCTGACCGTTGCTACGCCACGGTGTATGTCGCCACAGTAGAGGATTGCAAAAAGAACGGTGCGCTCGATCCTGCCACGATGGGTTCTGTACCCAACGTTGGCCTCATGGCGCAGAAGGCGGAAGAGTATGGCTCACACGATAAAACTTTCGAGATCACTGGCGAAGGCATCGTGCGCATTATTGACACTGCTGGCAACGTTTTACTGGTGCAGGATGTGGAACAAGGTGACATCTTCCGCGCTTGCCAAACCAAAGACGCGCCGATACAAGACTGGGTCAAACTTGCTGTCACCCGTACACGCCTCTCCAATACACCAAGTATCTTCTGGCTAGACAAAAACCGAGCACATGATGCGCAGATTATTGCCAAGGTGGAGAAATACCTAAAAGATCACGATACCCAAGGACTCGACATCAAGATCATGGAGCCGTCTGATGCGTGCCGTACCACCTTAGCGCGCGCGCGCGCTGGCAAAGACACCATCTCCGTCACCGGCAACGTGTTGCGTGATTACCTCACCGATCTATTCCCTATTTTGGAACTCAACACCAGCGCCAAGATGCTCTCAATCGTTCCACTAATGAATGGTGGCGGCCTGTTTGAAACAGGCGCAGGTGGGTCAGCACCAAAGCATGTACAACAGTTCTTAGAAGAGAATTATTTGCGCTGGGATTCGCTGGGTGAATTTTTAGCTCTAGGGGTATCACTGGAGCACATGGCACAAACATTTGACAATCAAAAAGCACAAGTTTTAGCTGACGCCCTAGATCAAGCTAACGGCAGAATTCTCGACAACAACAAATCCCCTTCCCGCAAAGTAGGTGAAATTGACAATAGGGGCAGCCACTTCTACTTGGCACTGTATTGGGCGCAGGCGCTAGCAGCACAAACAAAGGATGCTGAAATACAAGCGCGCTTTGCCCCTCTTGCCAAAGCGCTTGCAACAAATGAAACCAAGATCAATGAAGAGCTCATCGCAGCGCAAGGCAAGCCAGTTGATATGTGCGGGTACTATCACCCTAATTTTGGCAAGGTATCAAAAGCAATGCGCCCAAGCGCTACGTTTAATGCGGCCTTAAAAGCCATCTAGCTTCTCGGCGAACCGATAAAAAAAGCCCGCCACTTTCGTGGCGGGCTTTTTTAACAACTCAAGAACCGATTAAGGAGCCTGGATGTTCGACGCTTGCTTACCCTTAGGGCCTTGCACAACGTCGAAAGTCACTTTCTGACCTTCTTTAAGTGATTTAAAACCACTCATGTTGATCGCGGAAAAGTGCGCGAACAGATCTTCGCTACCATCATCAGGAGTGATGAAACCAAAACCTTTTGCATCGTTGAACCACTTAACTGTACCGTTTGCCATGTTAAAACTTCCTTACTAAAAAAACCGGGTGGATTCCCGTCAAACTGTTTGAATTCCAAGACCGCACATGGCGAAACCAGTACTGCAGATACTTTTGATTCAAACACCCACGCGCTTTTTACTTTGTTACTTTCAGATCGTCAAGCATTAATTACAATTTTTTTTAATAGACTTGAAAAAAGAACTCTAATCCTCAAATATACAGCCGTACAACATGCAACAATGACGTCAATGGCGACCAAACACGAAAACTCATCTCTACTAGAACTGGAACGTAGTAAAACCAAGCGTCCGCGACTATATAAGGTGTTGCTACTAAACGATGACTACACCACCATGGAGTTTGTAATTGAAGTGTTAAACAAGTTCTTTTCGATGAATTTGGAACAAGCAACACAGGTTATGCTCAAAATTCATAATGAAGGTTCAGCGGTTTGCGGCGTCTACAGCAAAGACATTGCGGAAACCAAGGTTGCACTGGTATCTGATTTTTCAACGCAACATGGACATCCATTGCGATGCCTCATGGAGGAACACTAAATGATCGCCCAAGAACTCGAAGTCAGCCTGCATCTCGCTTTTGTCGAAGCACGCCAAAAACGCCACGAATTCATTACCGTCGAACATCTGCTCTTAGCCATGCTGGACAACGCCTCAGCGGCGCACGTACTACGTGCCTGCGGCGCTGATATTGATGAGTTACGTGCTGTATTGACACACCACATCACCACACACACGCCCCACCTACAAGGTGCAGGGGAAGTGGATACTCAACCTACAGTTGGCTTCCAACGTGTCATTCAGCGTGCCATCTTGCATGTGCAGTCAACAAATAAAAAAGAAGTGACTGGCGCCAATATTCTCGTTGCGCTATTTGGCGAAAAAGAATCTCACGCAGTTTATTTCTTAAATCAGCGTGCGATTACTCGCTTAGATGTCGTCAATTACATTTCTCATGGCATCAACAAAACATCTGAACAGCCCTCCACTCAAAAGAATGAGGAAGAGGCCGACTCCGAGCAAGAGTCTAGCGCCGACAGCGCACTCAAAAATTACACTCTCGATCTGAACGCTCATGCCATCGCCGGAAAAATTGATCCTCTGATTGGGCGCGATACTGAACTAGAAAGAGTTATTCAAACGCTCTGTCGTCGCCGCAAAAACAATCCGCTATTAGTGGGTGAAGCCGGCGTTGGGAAAACCGCTATCGCTGAGGGTTTGGCACGCCGCATTACTGAAGGTAACGTACCGGACATTCTAAAAGATGCGCACGTTTACTCACTCGACATGGGCTCACTGTTAGCAGGCACAAAATATCGTGGTGACTTTGAGCAACGCTTAAAAGCCGTGCTGAAAGAATTAAAAGCCGCACCGAATGCTGTTTTGTTCATCGACGAAATTCATACCCTAATTGGTGCAGGTGCTGCATCAGGAGGAACGATGGACGCCTCAAATTTGCTTAAGCCGGCACTCTCTAGTGGCGCGCTCAAGTGCATTGGTGCAACCACATATCAGGAATATCGTGGCATCTTCGAAAAAGATTCTGCACTTTCTCGCCGCTTCCAAAAAGTGGATGTTGCTGAGCCTTCTGTAGAACAAACCATTGAAATTCTGAAAGGGCTGAAATCTCGCTTCGAAGATCACCACAGCGTCAAGTTTAGCGCTGCCGCCATCACTAGTGCCGCTGAACTATCATCACGCTTTATCAATGATCGTCATTTGCCAGACAAAGCGATTGATGTATTGGATGAGGCAGGCGCTGCGCAACGTATCCTGCCGAAATCTAAGCAAAAGAAAGTAGTGGGCAAACACGAGATCGAAGAGATCATCGCCAAGATTGCGCGCATCCCAACACGTACTGTTTCGCACGATGATAAAAATACACTGAAAAACCTAGATCGTGATTTGAAAGCCACAGTATTCGGCCAAGATAAAGCAATTGATGTACTAGCGCGCGCTATCAAAATGTCACGTAGCGGCTTGGGCAATCCGCAAAAGCCAATAGGCAGCTTCTTGTTCTCTGGCCCAACAGGGGTTGGCAAAACCGAAGTAGCTCGCCAACTTGCTTATGTAATGGGCATGCCGTTACATCGCTTTGATATGTCTGAATACATGGAGCGACACGCTGTTTCACGTTTGATCGGAGCGCCCCCTGGCTATGTTGGCTTTGATCAAGGTGGACTACTCACCGAAATGATCAGCAAGCAGCCTCACTGCGTTTTGCTGCTCGATGAAATTGAGAAAGCACACCCTGATATTTTCAACATTCTGCTACAGGTGATGGACCACGGCACACTGACTGACAACAATGGCCGCAAGGCTGACTTCCGCAACGTGGTGATTATCATGACCACTAATGCGGGCGCTGAAGCCTTGAATAAAACTCAGATCGGTTTCTCAAAAACCACCGTATCTGGTGACGAGATGATCGACATCAAGAAAATGTTCACCCCTGAATTCCGTAACCGTTTGGATGCGATTGTTTCCTTCGCCGCATTGGATAAAGAGGTGATCTTGCGTGTTGTCGATAAGTTCTTGATACAACTTGAAGAGCAATTGCACGAGAAAAAAGTGGATGCCATCTTTACCGATGCGCTCAAAGATCACCTTGCAAAACATGGCTTTGATCCACTGATGGGTGCCCGCCCAATGGCACGACTGATCCAGGACACCATTCGTTCCGCACTTGCTGACGAATTGTTATTCGGTCGTTTAGCCAATGGAGGAAAAGTGACCGTTGATGTAAAAGATGACAAGGTTGGTCTTGAATTTGAAGAAGAAGCAGTCCCCGCCTGAGCAAGTCTATAGGGGGCGCTTCGCCCCCTCTCCCACTGGCCCGCTTCATTTCGGCTCACTAGTCGCTGCTGTCGGCGGTTATCTCGACGCTAAACATCATAACGGCACTTGGTTGTTGCGCATGGAAGACCTCGACACACCACGTTGCGTGCCCGATGCGGCTGAAGATATCTTGCGAACACTAGACACATTTTGTTTGCATAGCGACGAGGAAATCATTTATCAAAGCCAGCGCACGGTAGCCTATGAAGAAGCATTGAGCAGTCTGCAAGCCAGTGGCGCTGTGTATCCGTGTTGCTGTACACGCAAAGAAATAGCGGATTCGGTTTTGCATGGAATTGAAGGCCCTGCTTATCCGGGTGCTTGCCGTCGAGGTATGCCTGTAGCGCGTGAAGGCAGAGCATGGCGTGTTCGTACCGATAATGAGGCAATTGAATTTGAGGATGCACTGCAGAACACTGTTAGCCAACATCTTGAAAGCCAGATTGGGGACTTTGTGGTGAAGCGTGCCGACGGCTTATTCGCTTATCAGCTTGCTGTGGTTGTAGACGATGCTTATCAAGGCATAACCCATGTTGTGCGCGGCGCTGATTTACTCGCTTCGACACCTAGGCAAATTTATTTGCAACGCTTACTTGGGGTTGTAACACCCCACTACAAGCACTTGCCCATCGTCGTGAATGCGGCTGGTGAAAAACTAAGCAAGCAGACACTGGCCGCCCCCGTTGATGTATCACAGCCCGCGGCTACACTATGGCACGTACTTGAATTTTTACAGCTTAAGCCGCCTACCAATTTAGCCAAGAGCAATGCAAAGACAATTCTGGAGTGGGCGATTGAACACTGGGATACAACTAAATTACGCGGCATTCAATCACTCCCCGTACCCTCGTTAATTTAATTAGCGACCTTGCGATGCCGCATAAATTCAAGCATGGCGGGAATAAAAGAAACAAAAATGATGATCAAAATCATCAGTGTTAAATTATTTTTAATGATTGGAATGTTGCCGAAGAAATAACCTGCCACGGTCAAGCTACCAATCCAAGCCACGCTACCCAACGCACTGAACATCACAAACGAGCGGTAAGTCATCGTGCCAATACCTGCCACGAAGGGCGCGAAGGTACGAATTATCGGAAGGAAACGCGCAAAGACAATCGTCTTGCCACCATGCTTATCAAAAAACAAATGTGTTTTTTCTAAATGATCCGGCTTAATAAATTTCGGGCTCGCTTTACTCAGCAAGCGCAAGCCCAAAAGTCGCCCTATCCAATAATTAGTATTGTCTCCACTGAAAGCTGCCAAAATAAGCAAAGGCATCAGCATCTGTAACTCCAACGAGCCCATTCCACACAGCGCACCAGCAACAAACAACAACGAGTCACCGGGCAGAAACGGCGCAATCACCAAACCAGTTTCAGCAAAAATGATGGCGAATAAAATCGCGTAAATCCAAACGCCATACTCTTGCACCAAAGCCAACATGTGCACATCAAGATGCAGAACGATGCTGAGAAACCCAGAAAGGAATTCCATTACGGCAAGACTTCTTCTGCTTCAGTTTTTTCTGGCTTGATGAAATCTTCTCTCGATACACCCAGCCACAGCAGAATCGGGCTGGCCACCAGCACGGAAGAATAGATACTAAACAAGATGCCAATCGTGAGAGCGAGTGCAAAGTAATGCAGGGTTTCACCGCCCAAAAACAACATCGCCGTCACCATCATCTGTGTTGAGGCGTGAGTAATGATGGTGCGAGACATGGTGCGCGTAATCGCATTGTCGATAATTTCAGTCACTTCTGTCTTGCGCATTTTGCGGAAGTTTTCGCGAATACGGTCAAACACCACCACCGATTCGTTCACCGAATAACCCAATACTGCGAGCACCGCTGCAAGCACTGACAGAGAGAATTCCCATTGAAAAAATGCGAAGAAACCGAGAATGATAATGACGTCATGCAGGTTAGCGATAATCGCTGCGACACCGAATTTCCACTCGAAGCGCATCCACAGGTAACCCACAATACCCAAGCTCACCAACAACAAGGCCATCGCACCGTTTTCCACCAAGTCTTTACCTACCTGTGGCCCAACAAATTCAACGCGGCGCAACTGCACGCTAGCATCTTGTTGATGTAATGAGTCCATCACTTGCTCGGAAAGTTTAGCGCCAGCTTTATTCTGTTTCAGTGGCACTTGAATCAGCACATCTTTGCTGGAACCAAAGTTTTGCACCTGCGCATCGTGCAAACCGATACTACCGAGTTGATCTCGCACTTTATTGAGATCAACAGATTGGGCATAACTCACTTCCATCACCGTGCCGCCGGTAAAGTCCACACCAAAGTTCAGCCCTTTAGTTGCCAAGAAAAATACCGCCAAAATGAACGTCACCAAAGAGATACTTGTGGTGTAACGCCCATAGCTCATGAACGGGATGTCTTTTTTGATCTTAAAAAATTCCATTTTTTTCCTCTTAGCCCAACGCGCATCTAATGATGCGTTGCCCTCACCCTAACCCTCTCCCGCCTGCGGGCGAGGGAACAAACGACTCGCTGCGCAAATTTTTAACCTATTGCGACAGTACTCAAACGCGCCTTGCGGCCGTAGATGATGTTTACAAATGCGCGAGACACTAACACCGAGCTAAACATCGAGGTCAAAATACCCAGGCACAGCACCACCGCAAAACCCTTGATCGGTCCAGAGCCAAACATAAACAGCGCAATACCGGCAATCAAGGTTGTAATGTTGGAGTCCAAAATAGTCGCGAATGCGTTTTCGTAACCAGCATGAATCGCCGCTTGTGGCGGCACTCCATTACGAAGCTCCTCACGAATACGTTCGTTGATCAATACGTTTGAGTCAATCGCCATACCTAGTGTCAGTGCAATACCCGCCATACCTGGCAGCGTTAAAGTGGCTTGCAACATAGAGAGCAGGGCAACTAGCAAGAGCAAATTCACGCCAAGCGCCAACACCGAAATGCCACCAAACATCAAGTAGTAGGCAATCATAAAAATGGAGATCGCGATAAAGCCGATTTTGGTCGAATCAAAGCCACGTTTGATGTTGTCAGCACCCAAGCTCGGACCAACCGTGCGCTCTTCAACAATTTCCATCGGCGCCGCTAACGCACCCGCACGCAACAGCAAAGAGGTATCTTTTGCTTCCTCTGTACTCATCTTGCCGCTGATCTGCACACGTCCTCCGCCGATCTCTTCGCGAATCACCGGCGCAGTAATCACTTCACCCTTACCTTTTTCAAACAGGATAATCGCCATGCGCTTACCGACGTTTTCGCGCGTTGCTTCTTTAAACTTACGCGCGCCAACCGCGTCCAAGCCAATGTGCACCGCTGGTTCGTTATTACGACTATCAAAGCCCGGCTGAGCATCGTTGATACGCTCACCCGTCAACAGCACGCTCTTCTTCACTAAGATAAATCCGCCATCGCGATCTTTAAACATCTCGGTACCAAATGGCGCAACAGTACCCGCACCAGCCTGGTGTTCATCATCCACCAGACGTACTTCCAATGTTGCCGTACGTCCCAAAATATCTTTGGCACGCGCAGTGTCTTGGACTCCAGGTAGTTGCACAACGATACGATCAATGCCTTGCTGTTGAATCACCGGCTCTGCCACGCCCAGTTCATTTACACGATTGCGCAGGGTAATTAGGTTTTGCTGCACTGCGGTTTCTTGAATACGCGCTTCTTCCGCCGGCTTGAGGCGCGCATTCAACAAATAATCACTGCCTTCATCACGCTCAACAAACCCCAAGCCGCCAAAACGCTGTTTCAGCTCAGTCTCGCCTTTGCTACGCGTTGCCGCGTCACGGAACTTAACCGATACCAATGCACCATCACGATTAACACCGGAATAAGGAATATTTTGCTCACGCAAAGCGCTACGAATATCACTTGAAGCCGATTCTAATGCCTTATCCAGCGCACCTTTCATATCCACTTGCAACAGAAAGTGAACACCACCGCGCAGATCCAAACCTAGATACATCGGCAATGCATTCATCCCACTCAGCCACGCAGGCGAACGTGATAGCAGATTCAACGCAACCACGTAATCTTCACCCAACTTGGCGTGCAAAATATCTTTTGCTTTTAGCTGTGTATCCGTATCTGCAAAACGCGCTTTCACACTGGTAGCATCTAGCGATAACGCATCAAACTTTAATTGCGCATCACTTAAAGCCTCTTCAACCTGCTTAAGTAGTGTGGCATCAGCTTTCAAATTTGCTCGCAGTGGTAAAACCTGCACGGCAGGTGCCTCGCCATACAGATTTGGCAGGGCATACACTAGGCCGAGCGCGATCACAGCAGCGACCATTAGGTTTTTCCACAGCGGATAATGATTCATTGCTAAGTTCCGGTAATGTATTGATTATATTGACTTAATTGTGCCTTTTGGCAATGTCGTTTGAATCGCCACTTTTTGCACATTGATGGTCACGCCTTCTGCAATCTCAACAGCAACGTAAGCTTCACCTACTTTAACTACACGTCCCAAAGCGCCACCCAATGTGACCACCTCATCGCCTTTTTGCAGCGCCTCTAATAAACCCTTATGTTCTTTCGTACGTTTCTGCTGTGGACGCAAAACCAAAAAATAAAAGACCACCAACAAGGCGATTAACGGTAAAAAGTCCAACAGACCGCCGCCTTGAGGCGCTGCAGCACCTTCAGCGTATGCATTACTAATAAAAAGATTGCTAATAGACATTATTTTCTCCGGTCAAAAAATCAAAGGCGCGCATTCTAGCATGGAAGATATGACTGTTTTGCTACGCAACTAACGCGACAAAGGGGTTTGCAAACTTGCGCGCTCTCGTTTAAATGTCTCAACAAATTCAGCAAATTGATTACGTTCAATCGCTGCTCGCATATCAGCCATTAACTCTTGGTAATAGTGCAAGTTGTGGATCGAATTCAGGCGTGCTCCAAGAATTTCGTTCAGCCGATGTAAGTGGTGCAAATAAGCACGCGTAAAGTTTCGGCAGGTATAACAAGTGCAACGTTCATCTAGCGGTTTTGTATCGAGTCGATATTGAGCATTCTTAATGCGCACATCGCCAAAACGAGTAAACAAATGTCCATTACGCGCATTGCGGGTCGGCATCACGCAGTCAAACATATCAATACCGTTGCTGACCGCCTCCACCAAATCTTCTGGTGTGCCTACGCCCATCAAATAGCGCGGTTTATCTTGTGGCAATTGCGGCGCGGTGTGCTTGAGAACACGCAGCATGTCTTCTTTAGGCTCGCCCACTGAAAGACCTCCAATGGCAAAACCATCAAAACCGATATTTTTGAGCCCCTCCAAAGATTCGTCACGAAGGTGTTCATGCATCCCCCCCTGCACGATACCGAACAATGCATTTGAGTTTCCTTCGTGCGCTTTTTTAGAGCGTTCGGCCCAACTCAAGGAGAGGCGCATCGATACACCAGCCACTTGCTCATCCGCAGGATACGGCGTGCATTCATCGAAGATCATCACAATGTCGGAGTTCAGTACACGCTGAATGCGCATCGACTCCTCTGGTGACAAAAAGCATTTATCACCATTCACTGGCGATCGAAACTCCACGCCACCACCCGTAATTTTGCGCAACGCGCCTAAGCTAAATACCTGAAAGCCTCCAGAGTCAGTAAGAATGGGGCCATCCCAAGCCATGAAGCGATGCAAGCCTCCGTGCGCCTCGATGACTTCCAGCCCTGGGCGTAGCCATAAGTGAAAAGTATTACCAAGCACAATTTGCGCGCCCATTTCTTTTAACTCTAATGGCGACATCGCCTTGACGGTGCCGTAAGTCCCCACCGGCATAAACGCAGGTGTTTCAAGTTTGCCATGTGCTAAATCAAGTGTGCCTCGGCGTGCCATGCCAGAGGTGTTATGTAATGTAAATTTCATTGCTCTCTTTCAATCAGCATCGCATCCCCATAACTGAAGAAACGATATTTTTGCTCAACTGCATGACGATAGGCCGCTCGAATTTTCTCAACGCCACCAAAGGCGCTCACCAGCATAAGCAAAGTTGAACGCGACAAATGGAAGTTTGTCAGTAGCACCTCCACCACCTTAAATCGATAACCTGGCGTAATAAAAATTTGCGTCTCACCTGCCCCTGCCCGTAATTCACCACTAGCTGCGGCACTTTCCAAAGCACGCAAACTCGTTGTTCCCACTGCGATCACTCGCCCACCCTTCGCTTTAGCTAGACGAATGGAATCAACAGTAGACTGTGGAATTGTGTAGCGCTCACTGTGCATTACATGTTCGGCAACATCCTCAACTCGCACTGGTTTAAACGTACCCGCACCCACATGCAAAGTGACATACACAACGCTAGCCCCCTTCGCACGCAAGGCACTTAACATTGCATCATCGAAATGTAGTCCCGCTGTCGGTGCTGCGACAGCACCTAATTCACGAGCGAACACAGTTTGGTAGCGCGCCTCATCTTCATCACCTGCCACATGAGTAATATATGGAGGCAAAGGCAAATGACCAAACCGTTCCAGCAGCGAAGATACGGTTTCGTTGTCGTCAAAGCGCAGATGAAAAAATTCACCCTCCCGCCCTAATACACTGACAGTTACTTTTTCTGCCAAGCAAATTTTGCCACCGACTTTAGGTGTTTTACTCGCGCGCACTTGCGCTAATACCTCATGTTCACCCAAGACGCGCTCTACCAATACCTCAACTTTGCCACCACTCTCTTTTTCGCCAAACATCCGCGCTTTTAATACCCGCGTATCGTTCAAAACCAGAACATCTCTTGCGCCTACAAGAGAAAGCAGATCCGCGAATTGGCCGTCCTTTAAACCATCCTTCGTCATCTGCAACAAGCGGCTCGCACCACGTTGCGCAGGCGGATATTGTGCGATCAAACTTTCAGGCAAGTCGAATTCAAAATCCTTAGTCAACATAAGTCAAAGATGCGTGCCCGCAAAAAAACGCGCATTGTAGTTGATGAAGAAGGGGGTTTCATGGATAATTCGCGCTCTTCGCAAGCCGGGATGGCGGAATTGGTAGACGCGCTGGACTCAAAATCCAGTGTTAGGAATAACGTGGGGGTTCGATTCCCCCTCCCGGCACCAAAAATTTAGTATCACCTCAAAGTTTTTCAGATAGAAAAGTATATAGCCTGACGTTGGGGAGGCTCTGGTTCATAAATACTCCCTATCTGTGTCAACGTATTAAACAACGACCGCGTTATTGCCTCCTGACACTAGTAGTGTCATAAACGTTTACCAACCTACTAACTAAATGAATGGAGCCTTACATGAAACTGTTGTCTACTCTGATTGCTGCTGTATTTGCTGTTGTTTCTTTCTCTGCTATGGCTGCTGACGCTGCTCCTGCTGCTGCCGCTCCTGCTGCTATGGCCGCTCCTGCAGCTGCTGCTCCTGCTGCTAAGCCAGCAAAGGCTGCTAAAAAGCACAAAAAAGCAAAGAAAGCTAAAAAAGCTGAAGCTCAGGCTGACGCTCCAGCGGCGAAGTAATTTTGCTGTAATTTAAAAAAGGCAGGGGCGACCCTGCCTTTTTTATTGGACAATAGCGTCATGATTTGGAAACCTAACGTCACCGTTGCCGCCGTCCTCGAACAGAATGGAAAATTTCTGCTTGTCGAGGAGCACACTTCTCAAGGCTTACGCTTTAACCAACCCGCTGGACACCTTGAACCCGATGAATCACTCATCACAGCAGTCACTCGCGAAGTGCTGGAAGAATCTGCGTATGACTTTAAACCTGAATATTTAATCGGTATTTATCGCTGGCACTCCACCACTGCTGACACAACCTATCTGCGCTTTGCTTTCGGAGGAAGTATCTTAGATCATCACCCAGAACGCTCTTTGGATGATGGAATCGTTCGTGCGGCATGGATGTCGCTTGAAGAGGTACACGCCACAAAAGAGCGGCATCGTAGTCCGCTTATTTTGCGCTGCGTTGAAGACTATTTAGTTGGCAAGCGCTATCCCCTAGAGATCATCACCCACTATGACTAACAAGCCTGAACCTACTCGCCGTTGCGTTGTTGTCGGAATGTCAGGTGGCGTTGACTCTTCTGTTACCGCCTTGCTCTTAAAACAGCAAGGGTATGAGGTCATCGGCCTCTACATGAAAAATTGGGAAGACGATAGCGACAGCGAATACTGCCCCTACCGCCAAGATTTGATCGACGCAATTTCAGTTGCCGACATCATTGGCATTCCTTTTGAAGCAGTAAACTTTTCTAAAGAATACAAGGACCGAGTGTTCAGCTATTTCTTGCGCGAATACGAAGCGGGTCGCACCCCGAATCCTGACATTCTGTGCAATTCCGAAATTAAATTTAAAGCGTTTTTAGAACATGCAATTCGCTTGGGGGCAGATGCCATCGCGACAGGGCACTACGCACAGGTTCAAGAAATAAAGGGCACGTTTAATCTGCTAAAGGCAAAGGACGGCAGCAAAGATCAAAGCTATTTTTTACATCGTTTAAATCAACAACAGCTTTCAAAATCGATGTTTCCTTTGGGCAATCTACTCAAATCACAAGTACGAGACATCGCTCGCGAACACGGCTTTTCAAATCACGCAAAAAAAGACAGTACTGGGATTTGCTTTATTGGTGAGCGCCCTTTCCGTGAATTTTTAAATCGATACCTACCCACCCAACCGGGAGAAATGCTCACGCCAGATGGCAAAGCTGTGGGCAAACACATGGGCTTGTCGTTCTACACCATAGGCCAGCGTCAAGGCTTGGGTATTGGTGGCTCACGTGATTCTAGTAGCGAACCTTGGTTTGTCGCAGCAAAAGATATGGCAAAAAATCAATTAATCGTTGTACAAGGGCATGGCCATCCGGCTTTGCTCAGCCCACAACTCAATGCCATCGACATGCACTGGATTTCTGGAACTGCCGCCGACACCTCTCGAAGCTACGCTGCGAAAACCCGTTATCGTCAACAAGATGCGGCATGCCGTATTGATTTAGGAAATCCGCAAAAAGCTCAATTTAGTTTTGAACAAGCTCAGTGGGCTGTGACGCCAGGACAATCCGTTGTTCTCTACGATGGAGATATTTGCTTAGGTGGAGGAATCATCGAGCAAGCTCAATCCTGATTCGCGTAAAATGCGCGCTTGATGTTTTTGTAGGTCGGGTTTTAACCCGACTTTGCAGCCAACCCCGTCGGGATGAATCCCGACCTACAAATTTTAGGATTTAATCATGTCCACACTCACCGCACTCTCACCACTCGATGGCCGCTATCACAACAAAGTGGATGCACTACGTAATCACTTTAGCGAGTTTGGCTTAATTCGCTACCGCGTTTTGATTGAGATTGAATGGCTAAAAGCGCTGAGCGCAGAACCAACTATTGTAGAAATTAAACCATTTTCAGCGGCCACAATTGCTCAACTCGATCTACTCGCTTCGCAATTCAGTGAAGCCGATGCGGAACAAATTAAAACCATCGAGCGCCGCACCAACCATGACGTTAAAGCGATTGAATATTGGCTACGTGAAAAACTCGCTAGCAACCCAGAGACATCTGGCGTGCTGGAATTCATTCACTTCGCCTGCACCTCTGAAGACATCAACAACTTGAGCCATGCACTGATGTTGAAACATGGGCGCGGCGATGTGATGCTTCCTGCCTTGGATAGCGTGATTACTCGTCTGCGTAACTTAGCGCATCAACTGGCTGATCTACCCATGCTCTGCCGCACACACGGACAAACGGCCACTCCCAGCACGCTGGGAAAAGAAATGGCCAACGTGGTTTATCGTTTGCAACGCGCTCGCGATGTCATTGCCAAAGTGGAAATACTCGGCAAGATTAATGGAGCAGTGGGCAACTACAACGCTCACTACTCTGCTTATCCAAATACTGATTGGGAGGCCTTCGCACAGCGTTTTGTTACCGCACGCGGCATTACCTTTAACCCCTTCACCATTCAAATTGAGCCGCACGACTACATGGCTGAACTGTATGACGCCTTCGCGCGCGCGAACACTATTTTGATCGACCTCAATCGCGACATCTGGGGCTATATCTCGCTGGGATTTTTCAAACAGAAAGTAGTTGCCGGCGAAGTAGGTTCATCTACTATGCCGCACAAAGTCAATCCGATTGATTTTGAAAATTCAGAAGGCAACCTTGGTTTAGCGAATGCACTACTCAAGCACCTCTCTGAAAAATTACCTATATCACGTTGGCAGCGCGACCTCACCGACTCAACCGTGCTGCGTAACATGGGTGTTGCTTTTGGCTATTCTTTGCTGGCTTATGAATCCTGCCTCAAAGGCTTAAACAAACTAGAAGCCAACCCACAACGCTTAGCAGAAGATTTAAATAATAGCTGGGAAGTTTTAGCCGAACCGATTCAAACCGTGATGCGTCGCTACAACATTGAAAACGCTTACGACAAATTGAAAGAACTCACTCGCGGCAAAGATGGCATCAATAGTGCATCGCTAAAAACTTTTATCGAATCACTCGATATTCCGGCTGAGGAGAAGCAACGCTTGCAGGCTCTTAGCCCAGAAACGTATTTAGGCAAAGCAGCGGAATTGGCGAAGCGAATTTAACACTCAATTTCATATCAAAAAAGCCCGCGAATGCGGGCTTTTTGTTTGCAAAACGGCAATCAGCTTTACCGGTGAAAAGCCACTACACCGCTAATCACAGGGTTGTTAGTCGCGGCCACCGTAGCCGGTCCGTTTTGCAAACCATAAGTCATCACCGCTCCCGTTGCTCCCGTACCCGTAAATTTACCGATAACAGTACCACCCGCCGTCCCATTACAGGTGCCAGTGCAGGTTACATTCAAATAGGAAGAGCTCGCCGAAGGCTCTTGGCTTGAAGCATAAAACACTGTTTTTTGGATGATTGGTGCATTCGCTGCTACCGCATTCAACGTTGCCCCTCCGACGGAAACATTTACCCCCATATTTACTGTTTGCGCGGTGAAATTAGCGGTGAGCGTTGCTGAATTTAAAACGCCTACAGTACCCTGCTGGTCGGTAGGAGAGGTGCCGCCCGCT
The DNA here is from genome assembly GCA_037140475.1 of Gallionellaceae bacterium. Lineage (GTDB taxonomy): Bacteria > Pseudomonadota > Gammaproteobacteria > Burkholderiales > Gallionellaceae > PALSA-1006. Next base: position 14,067 of record JBAXEJ010000026.1, on the reverse strand, counting down.
TTGATGTAGGTGTAAGTTCCCGATATGGGCAGTGTCACCGCGCTACTGGTAGCTGATTCAGCAATCCAGTGCAAGCTACCGAGCTGTGTTTTTGTTTTAACAGTGCCAGTGATTCGATCAGTATCCGTAATTGATCCTCCGGCCCAGCGCCCCCAGCTAACACCGGTCACAGGGTCCGTACCTAAATCAAGTGGCGTGGCATTAACATTTGCAATGGTGGTCGATGCGCTGCCTCCATTACTTACCCCTTGAGTATCAAATTTGGTCAAGTTTCCAGATGCATCTTGTGTCACACGTGCCGCATTATTTGCGTAAAAACCAAGCACAGGGATAACGCCTAATTCATCAAAGTATGAAATGGAAACATAGCGATGAGACAACGCAGTGCCTTGCGCAGCACCTGAGAAAGCCGCCACACCTTGAACCGATTCTGTCGATAAACCACTTAAATTAAAACTCATGATAGCGCCTGTCAGGCCGGCACCCGTTAACTGACCATTAACCTCGCTTACACTCGTGGCAACTGCCGGTCTGCCATCAACGGTAACGGTTAACAATGCATTCCCCCCTCCGCCAAAGGTCGATGCACGAAACCCTGTGCCGCCGATGCCTTGATTTCCCTGCAAGAAAGCCTGTGCCGTGGCATTCCATGCGTGCACAGTAGCGTTAATCGTATCTGGTACAGAGAGATTCAAATTTATACCCACAAGCTGCCGCGTAAAGTCGAGAGAAAGCGTGCTCGTCCCAAGCACGGTACCCGACACACCGCTACCGTTTGTCACCAAACCAGCATCGAAAACATAACTTGCCGAGCCAGTGAGCGCCTGTGACAAATACAGAGGCCCAGCTTCCGGTCCAGTAATCCAATAACTTTTTGAGCCCGCATTCCCAGTTTGCGTGTTGGTATTTGAATAACTGCCAGAGGTCCAGTTGCCATAATAAATTCCGCTTGTCGCTACTTGACTAGAAGCCGTTGCAGTACAAGTGGGGCAACTCACACTGACAGAATTTCCACCCGAACCGTATGAGGTCAATACATTGCCTGGATTCGTCCATGTTGAATAGGAATTGAGTTGACTACCATTATTCTGTGCCACGACGATACTCGCCGGGGTGGGTGGGTTAGCGGCACCATTGATCACCGTGGGGTTTGTGTTCGCTGTGTAATTTCTCGTCAGTGCGGCATTGCCCTGAACATCTGTAGATCCTAGCAAGGTACTGTTATACAAAGCATAGGCGATAATTGCCCCTGCGAAATTTTGCCCCGTAAAGCCAATGCTCAAATTACCGCCGCAGCCAATACAGGTCGTGGCAGCGCCAACACCGCGCATCACCGTCAAATTACCTGCTGAGCTAGAAGCATAAAAACTAAGGATCGAGCTAGAAGAGGAGGTCAACGTTCCCGTTGTCGCTGTCCACATTTCATTTCCCGGCATCGTCAGACCCAATGAGGCTATCAGTGAGGTGCCGACACTACCAAAACTAGCAGTAATAATTGCACTTGTCAGATTACCCTTCAAACCGGTGTTACGAGCTTCAGGGGAGCTACCACCGTCTAAATGGTAGGTAAATGAGCCTACTGCTATCGTCGACAATCCAGGAGTGGTGAATGTTGTGCCATTCCAATATTGACTATCCCAATATGCAACTGGCCCGTACATCCAAGCGCTTGCTCCACCACCTCCCGTACCTCCCAGAAGGCTTGTATTTACAGTGGCCTGACTTGTGTAGCCACTCCACTCCCCGTATTGAATTCCTGTCGAGGCAAAAGAGGGTGCATTGGCGCTCGTCGCCGTCCCCCCAGTAACGGTTGTTGTATTAACCGAACCTGTGCCGCCACCAATGCTACGTTCAATAAATGACAACAATTGACCACTCGCAGCTGCACTGCCCGCCACATAGGATAGATCGCTTAATGCGGCCAGCCACCCCCAAGAACGATTCCCCCAAACACTCTGCCCTGCCACATGGTCAAAGGCGTAGGCAAAATCTGTTGCCACCACTGGAGGCGTGATCACCACTGGATTCACTGCATTCGCCAATGTTCCACCGCTAGCAAGGTTTGTTACTACTGTACTAACCGGTGCAGTAGAGCCTGTAGCAGTGGTTACCGTTTGTGCAGAGGTATTAAACGTGTTGCCCGATGCGTCAACCAACTTGATCGGTAAAACCTGCGTCGGAGCAGCCACCGTAACGATGGGCATGATTGCTGTCGTCGCAATAGGAGCAACCACTTGTGTTGAAGTCATCGAGCTTAACGGCTTCACATCTGCCGTCACATTCCGCAACACCGTTGCATCGCCAGCGGTAGTCGTTTCAGGCGTTGAAGGCTGGCTCGAAGCCGTGCCCGAACCTTGGGGTGTTGCCGCCACCTCCTGCTTTTTTTCTGGACTAGCTGCAGGAGAGGTTTCAGCTTTGTTTTCTGGCTTACTGGATTTTGCTTGCTCAGTTTGTTCTGACTTAGTTTCTTTGCTAGTGGGTTTATCTCCTCCCTGCTTTTCAGATTTCTGCTCTTGCTTCTCCTCTTTGCTTTCTTTGATTGTTTTGGTTGGAGAGACTGCCACTGTAAAAATGTTAGTGTTAATTGGGGCCAATTTTGGTGCTGCATTCATACCGCTTGCATAGCCCATTTGGTTTGGCTGAACATTCACCGTGCCCTGATTCGTTGTCAGAGTCGTTTCACCCACGTTCACTTTGCTATAAGCACCTGCTGCAATTAACGCATTGCCTTCTGGCACCACATAAGTTTCGTGGTCAGTACCGCGAATACCGATGGTGGCAGCTGGCGTGTTGATTTTGTAGTTTTGCTTATTCAGCATGCCCACAAAACCCGTAACAGCACGAAAGCCCCCTTTGAATAAAGAGAAGAAACTGCGCTCTTGACCATCTTGTTTGCCATTAAACACAAATTGATCGAATTTCATCCGTGTATCAGGTCGCACGGCAACGAAACCACCGTCCCTCATTTTGATCTGCGCAGAAGAAGCAAGTGCGGTAGTGACTACATCACCTTCGTTAATCACATCACCTTTAAACAGTGGGCGCGTCACGCCAGCCAAGGTGGTAATTTGCACATTGCCATTGGTAAATTGAACTTGCCCTGCAACGCCAGCAAACACCACTTCAATAGATAAAAACAAAGCGATCAAAACAAGCGCTGGAAATTTTATAAATTGGCTAAGCGTTTTCATAATTAACCTCACTTAAACTAGTTTGGTTGGATGAGATTTCATTTACTTATCTAAATTCGCGGCGCAACGTAATCGAGGCATCTAGTCGATCAAAGCTGTAAATAGGAATACTGGAATTATTTTTTGAATAACTTACATGTGAGCGTACTGTCCAAAGCTTATCGGGATGCCAGCCTAAGCCCATAGTCGCATCATATTGTCGATCGCTTCGAGCCGTCAGAAAGGCAACGTTTTCTTTATCATAATTACCAAATTGATAACCTACGTTGCTAAAAATTTCCACTCGGTCTGTCAGTGTTTTTTGTGCACCCAGCCGCAAACCGTAGCCGACTTTATTTCCGTCAGCTCTATCGTGCATTGATCTCTCGCTTGCCCAGTTCACACTGCCAAACAAAACAGTTTTACTGGCTTCTAAATTATGCAGGTAACCACCGCCGGCCACATTTTGATCGAAGTCATTAATCTGAAATGCACCATCCGCAAAACGATTGCGACTGTGTTGCATAAAGGCATTGAACGAACTGTTTGCATTCAAGCTGTAGCGCCAATCTGCGTTTAAGCCAAACGCATCACGATTTTTTGCATGCGCAATATTAAATTGACTAAAGCTACTACCCATCCTAAATGTACTATTGCCCGAGTTAAGAGACATTCCCATGCGAGTATCCACGTTGCTTGAGTCAAAAGCAGAAACGCTCTGTTCATTTCCACGCCGACGCAAATCTAAACCGCCATAAACCCCCCAATTACTGCCAAAGGCGTGGCTGGCCTCACCGCCTGCCGCAGCGGTGTAATAACTTCCCGGCGTTTTCATGCTGGTAGGGCTTAAAGTAAAAATCAAATTACCAAAAGCGGGAACCGGAATTTGTGATTGACTCGTTGAATTATTGACGTTGCTATCATGTCCGAACGAGCTCTCAACATAAGCCGAGTAGCGAGTTCGTTTCGCGCGCTCAGTCACTTCAATCGCTTCTAAATATTTTGTAATAGTCGCTCGCGCTGCTGGTGGCGGATCTTGCTTCATCACGGCGTCAAATTCAATTTTAGACCGAACCAGATCGCCCAATTGAAAGTAAGCACGGGCCATGTCTAAACGGGCACCCGCAAAGTTTGGATCAACCGCCAACACGCGCTCGAGTGCCAGTGTCGCTTTATCTGGCTTGCCGCTATCTAACGCTGAGATACCCAACAAATAGTCGAAACGCACATCACCTGCATATTCAAAATCAAATGGCTCAAGTAGTTTGTAGCCCTCTACTGCTTTGCCCGCATTGAGTAGCGCGTCTACATCAGACAATAGTTTTTCAGGGACAGTCGGATTTTTCTTCTTTTCTAGAGCAGCCTTTTCGGCTTTCACTTCAGCTTCGTCGATCTCAGGCGCGGGAAAGGCTTTAACGAAAATCGGCTTTGGCTCTGCCGCGCTTGCACAAAGTGGTAGGCAAACAAAACCAAAAATAATAAATCGCAACATGCTAGTTGCCACTGTTGATGTTTTCATAACACTTAAGAGGCTATCTATTTAACCAGATAGCCTCCTCTTTAAATGAAGAAACAGATCTATTTGGCTAACTCAACCAAGGCCTGATCTGCATCTTTACGCAGTGCACTGTCTGGGTGTTTTTTAACAAAGTCTGCAAACGCACTGCTTGCCTCTTTCTTTTCTCCGGCCGCAGCTAGATCCATCGCCTTTTTAAAAGCGGCCAATTCTTCGGCCTCGATCTTTTCTTGTGTTGCCTCACCCTTCCAGTAAATATCGTGGGCATCAGAAGGAGCGCCCCGCACACCGCCAACCTCATTAGTTGCACCAATTTTCTTTTGCGGTGCAAACGACTCGACCTTTTTACGAAGTTTTTCCCACAAGCTCATCGAGCCCGCATCAGCGGCAAAAACAGTTGCAGAGGTGAGCGCGCTTACCAATACAAAAAACAACACGACTAATTTTTTCATCTTCTTCTCCTTAAATTGTCATCGCCAAATTACATAGTATTTGAAAGTTCCAGTCCTAGTGCTTTGTATTTTTTCTTGATATTTACATCTAAATTTTGAGCCTTTATGAAAGCCTCTTTTGCCTCTTTAATTTCGTTCACCGCTTTATGCGCTTTGGCCAAGTTGACCCAAATATAAGGATCATCTGGATTTGCCCTCGCTGCTTCGCGATAAGCCCGCTGTGCTTCCGCATACTTGTCATCAATCATAAACAGATTGCCGCGATTATTCAGTGCCGCCGCATTATTGGGTTGCAAACTAATCGCTTTGTCGAAGTATTTCATGGCCTCATCTCGGTCGCCCAATTTCGCCAAGATAATTCCAATTTGCAAATGCGCATCTGAATCTAGCGGATTCTTTTCGATGTGTTGGCGGTAATGGCGAGTTTTAGTTTGCGAACTAATTTTCAGCATTGAAGCCACTTCGTTAGGAAATTTTTTATCAATGGATTCCTTGCTAACTTCGCCCGACTTCCACTTAGACTCAGCTAAGCTCGCCGGCTTATAGGTTTCCCATGCTTTTTCTATATCGAGAATGGTTAGTCCTTTATCTTTCCACTGATAATAATTCTTGGCACCTAGCTCCCAGGCCTTAATAAACGAGTTACCCACTACCGTAGTTTCAACTGGAATCCATAGCACGTCGTCGTAAATGACATACATATCATCCATCGTGTAAGCGTCATCTTCTACATGCACCCCGGTAGAGAACATCATGAACATATGACCGGGCACTTCTACTACACGTGTCGCTATTCCCATACTGTTTAAAGCAGAAGTATAGAAAGCCACCAAGTCATCACAGTCACCTGATTTACGTTCTAAGGTTTCGCGAGGGAATTGAATGTAGTCGATCGTATCCACTTTACCCGAGGTCACCTGGTATGGATTGGCTGGATCGGGGATATAAGTTAAACCATAGACACCCAACGCATTAAACAAGGCTGCGGCAAGCTGCGGCTCATCTTTAACGTCTTTGTATTGTGTTACGACTGAGCGCACAAAATTTAACAGCGGAGGATCTTTCGGCGTAATGAAAGAAGCATAGCGCTCGCGCTCGTCCCACATCAGTTTATGTTTTTCATAAATTTTGATGGTTGTACTTTTACTGTAAGGCTGGCGTTTACCGTTATCAAAATAGCTCGCCTCCAACATTGTTTGCACTGAAGAGTCTTCAGTAACATTCAAAATTTGGTTATTGAAAACAGCCTTCAATTTAATTTCAACACTCTGACTAGGTAACAATTTATCCACTTTGCTTTCCGTCGCAAAATCCATAAAATCATTTACCTTAAAGGAGAAAGTAATCCCCTCCATCGGGTTGGCTGTGTTATTCGTCAACTTGACCAATCCCACACCATCCTCTTCGTACATTTTGTAACTATTTGAAAATATTGGCTTAATTTTTACAACATCAATCTCTAATGGCGCCTTGCTAAACATCAAGGTTTTCGCATTCACCTGATATTTATCAGCTTCTGTTCCATCTGAGCTATGTGCCGCCACGTAATAGGTATAGCTAGTATTGGGAGTGAGCGCATCTTTAGTGAACTCAGGCGTAATCGCCTCAGCCACTTTGACAAAGTTGTTACCCTCTTTTTGATAAACAATATAGGAATTCACAAACTCTGATTCGATGGGTTTCCAGCTTAGTTTGATTTGCCACTCGCTTGCTTCAACCATGACAGAGTCCAATACCGGCGGCGTGTATTTCTTTGACACTCCACTCACCAAGGCACTGGTTGCGCCTTCATAGCCAAGCGCTGTTTCTGCAGCGACTCGGTAAAAATATTTACCGTCTGCTTCTAATCCACGATCAACATATTTATTTTCTGGAACCGTGGCAACACGCACGAAGCCACTCTTGGCATCTTTAGAGCGATATACCTGATATTGCTTCACATAAGGTAATGCTAAAAGGTCCCAACTTAAGGAAACACTATGCAAACCATCTTCAGCAGCTAGACTTTGTGGAGCGACAGGTTTGTATTGCGTCACAAAAGTTTGCACCCGCTTATTACCCTGTTCCGCAATAAAGAAAGTTACGGCATCTTTTTGCGTAATAGCAACAGGCTCAGTCAACTCACCTGGCTGCTTACCTAACGCACCAAATGAGCGGATGAATTCACCTTTGTGCGAAAAAATCTTCACCTGGCTACCATCCAGCACCATCACCTCATCAAAGCTCGCCATCAGCGCTATTGGTTTAACTAAATTCCCCGGCTGACCTTCTTTCGGATTTCCCAAACTACCAATCGGCGCTCCTTGCGGCGAATAAATAGAAACAATATTTCTCCCTTTACTCAAAACAAACAGGTTTTCTTTGCCATCTACAGCGATTGAGCTCGGATCATCTAGTTTGCGAATGGCGGAGATGAATTTCCCCTCTTTATCGAAGATCTGAATGGAATCGTTACCTTTGTCTGCGACATAGATTTTTCCTGAAGCCGAAATCAAGATATCAGTTGGCTCATCAAACTGTCCATTTCCCGAACCTTCACTGCCAAAGCTCGAAACCACCTTGCCTGTCGCATCTAATTTCAACACACGATATTTTTTATCTAACACCCAAACATCGCCGTCAGCCTCTGTTGCAACCGCTACCGGAACCACGTCCTTCAGCTTAATTGCAGTTTCGACCTTACCATTGCGAACAGGAATAATCGCCTTTTGCTCAGGGTCAATTGCATAAAGCGTATCTTTGCCGTTCCATGCCAATTTATTCACCGCGAGTGAAATTTCGCCAGCGCTCTGCACAAACATGCGTGGCGCAGTAACTGGAATGGCTTCAATCGCCGTCGCCGCATCAGCCACAAAATAACTGAGCATGCCACGGGCAGCATCTGCAACGACTACCTGCCGATCTTTTGTCACCAGTAGGCCAGAGAAACTTCTGAATTTACCAGCCCCCTCGCCCATTGCACCGAAACGGAGCAATAGCTTGTCATTAAAATCATATTTCTGAATCGTGAAGTCGGCATTTTTTGCAACGTAAACTCCATCAGCAGCCACCGCGAATGAATTAAGTTCACCATCCCACGGAATGGCATGCAAAAACTCACCATTCGCACTAAAGACTTTTACCAACGCATCCTCAGCATCTAGCACGTAAATGCGGCCAGATAAATCTAGCTTAACTTCAACTGGCTCTTTCAATTTATAAACCTCGCCCTGACCTTTTGCAGGCTTCGCCGAGGCGGAGGCGCGGATGTCGAGCACACTGAGGAAAACGCCGTTACTACCAAACAGCAAAACTCTTTTTGATCCGTTATCTACCACATAGACAACTCCATCATGCACAGCGACGCCGCGTGGTTTTTTGAGCTCATGCTCCCCGCCGCCACCTCCAAAAAATCCGCCTTTTTTCGCCCCAAAACGGCCTTGATACTTTCCTTCTGCGTTGAACATCGCTACTTGATTCAGTTCACTATCGGCCACGTAAACCACGCCTCTACCCACCGCAACAGCTTCTGGCTTTTTCAAAACAGCCTCGCCGCCCTCTTTAGCTTGCAAGGTATGTTGCAACTTGCCGTTAATATCCGTTACAACGATTGCGCCATCCTTTGTCGCAAAATACAAACGCTCGTCACTACCTCCTAGCAACTTTTGCGCACCACCACTTAGTGGGGTTTCTTTTACAAAATCAGCTTTAGCGAATCCGGCAGATTCAACAGCCTGTGCCGAAGTAAATAGGCCAAATAAAGACAACAAAACAATCACGAATTTCATTTTCAACACCATCTTCAATGACAACAATTAATAAAATTAATTAGCAAACAGCACGGGACGTTCACCATCATTTTTCATCTCGATTAAACACGCCATCCCAATCTGCAGGTGGCGGATTCTTTGCAAAGTATGCGCAACGTTCAATGTATATTTCGCAAGGCCTATCGTTTGGCACTTTTAGCTTTATCACTGAAAAAGCTGCACCGGCTGCCTGCCAATTTCTCTCTCGATACAGCGCCAAGGCCGCATTGAATTGTGCGATTATGGCTTCATCTACCCCTTCAGAAAACCCGGCCAATTCATATATTCGCACCGGCAACTGCTTGCCCACTACTCTGATGCGATCCAACTCACGGTAATGCCCTAGTGATGCCACCTTTTCGTAAGTATTTTCACCCACCAAAAAGCTCACGCCATAATATTTTGCTGTGCTCTCAAGTCGCGCAGATTGGTTCACCGTATCACCGATGACCGTGTATTCCATCTTTTTACCTTCAAAGCCCACGTTACCCGCAACCACCACCCCTGACTGCAAACCGCCACGAATAAAAAAAGGCTCTACACCTTCCTTCGCCCATTTTGCACGCAGCTCAATCATCCTTTTCTTCATGCCGCGAATGCACTCAATAGCCAACTCTGCGTGATTAGGCTGATCTAGCGGGGCTCCCCAATAGACCATGATGCCATCACCAATAAATTTATCTACCGTGCCATCATGCTGCTCAACGATTTGCACCATTTCACCAAGATATTCATTGAGCCTAGCCACCACCTCTTGCGGTGTATGACCTTCGCTATAGGTGGTAAAACCTTTAATGTCGGTGAACAACACGGTCACCTCTCTATTTGCGCCACCTAGATGAGCTGCCTCAGGATCTTTTTCTAGGCGTGAAACTAATTTATCAGACAGATAACTAGAAAACATCGCACGCATTTTTCGTGCGCTTCGCTCCAAAACTAAAAAGCGGAACCCGCCGCCCAACATGACCGCCGTTAATGCAGCGATGGGGGGATACACCATACTCACCCAATGGCCCTGCAAGAAGAATTGATAACTTAGCCAAATATAGCCAGCCACCAACCCTAACGCTGCTGGAAGCGCACTATATAAGCGCAGTCGTGTCGTTAAAAAATAAGCCACTGCGCCCATCAGTACAATGAATGCCATGTCGATCATCGCCTCTAAACCTGATTGGCGAATAAAGCGGCCGCTGATGATGTTGTCAGCGATCGCCGCATGGGTTTCCACCCCTGGCGTATTACCATCAAACGGGGTGACGCGCATATCGTAAACACCTAGTGCAGTCGCACCGACAAATACAATTTTATCTTTTAATAATTCAGGCGCAACGCGGCCCGCCGCCACATCGGCAAAGGAGTAACGCGGATAAATTCCTGCCGGCCCCATAAAGTTGACCCACATCGCATTTCCGTTAAGTGGAATTTGTTTTTCATTCACAAACTGCTCAGGCGTTTGCTGTGTTTCCCCCATAGCCACCATTGCTGCCGCAACACCGAGCGAAGGTGTAAATTTTCCTTCATTTTCGATTAACACTTTGCTACGGCGATTAACACCATCAGCCTCGGGAAAGAAATTGATGTGAGCAATCCCTTTGATCGAATCTTCAATTTCAGGAATTGAACCCGTGCGCCCCATAATTGTGAATGACGGATCAAAGTCAAACGCAGTTGCCAAATAAACATTGCCCGCTTTTTTAGCTGCGACTGCAAATGCCTGATCAGGCTTAGCACTTTCATGCTCAGGGAAAAAGGCATCGAACATAATCACTTTCGCCCCGACTTCAGAGAGCTTGTTGATTAAACGTGCATATTCACTGCGTGTCCAAGGATAGCGCCCCAACTCGCCAATACTCTTTTCGTCTATAGCAACGATGACAATTTCAGGGCTAGGCACCAACGGGCCACGCATTGCGCTAAAACGTAGGTCATAGGTTTTGGCTTCAAATGTTTCGAGAAAGGCGTTCTGCGTAAAATACAGTGACATCACTAAAAAAATCGACAGGCAAGCAAGCAGGAATGAAGCCGCCTTCATTCCCGATCCTGATGTAATTTTTTTCATGATTGCAGAAATCATTAAACGCTCACTTTATCCCTAGACACCCAAAGTTATTTTACTCGCCCAAAATTCAGAAAAACAGTCACTTTTAGTCGAGTGCGGCATCAAAAAAACACTTCAATATTATCAATTAGACGCGTTGCGCCCAAACGCGCAGCGGCCAAGATAACCAACGCCTTCTCACTAGAGTTAGGCAAGCTAAGGGTCGCCTGTCCCCGCACCGATACGTATTCGACCTGCCAACCATGCTGCGCGAGGGCGGCTGCGGCATTCGTTTCGATCTGTGCGTAATCTCTCTCGCCATCTAAAATTTTTTGTCGTGCTGCACTGAGTGTTTGTTGTAAAAACACAGACTCTGCCCTTTGCTGGACCGTCAAATACTGATTACGCGAGCTGAGTGCCAACCCATCTAAGGCACGGACTGTTTCACCGCCAATGACACGCACTGGCAAATTCATCTGCATCACCATCTGACTAATGATATGCAACTGCTGGTAATCCTTCTTCCCAAACAAAGCCACTTGCGGCTGCACCATGTTCAACAATTTCAGCACCACCGTGGCCATGCCACGGAAATGTCCTTCCCTCACCGCGCCACATAATTCATTGGCAATAGGTGGCGGCTCAATAAAAACCGTTTGTTGTAGCGGATACATTTCTTGCGCTGCAGGCACAAACAGCACATCGGCCAAGCCCTCTAGCTTGGCGCTATCTTCTGCTAGCGTACGCGGATACCGATCAAAGTCTTCGGATGGGCCAAACTGCAAGGGATTCACAAAGACACTCACGACTACACACTTAGCCTGCTCACGCGCCTGCCGCACCAGATCAATATGGCCCTCGTGCAGATTTCCCATCGTCGGGACGAAAGCAACGCTGCTCTCATTAGCCAAGCGCACACGTAACTCAGCAATACTTAATATTTGCTGCATTTAGAAGCCGTGCTCCTGCGCCGGGAACACACCCTCTTTCACTTCCCGCACGTAGTGATTTATTGCTTTATCAATAGAATCAACATCCTGCATGTAGTTTTTCACAAAGCGCGCCTTTTTACCCGGATAGATATTTAGCATGTCGTGCAATACCAACACCTGACCTGAACAGCCAGCACCCGCACCGATACCAATCGTGGGAATGGTTAAACGTGCGGTAATTTCAGTTGCCAACACGGTAGGCACCGCCTCTAACACCACCATACCCGCCCCAGCTTTCGCCACCGCATCGGCGTCACGCAATAGTCGCCGCGCATCACTATCACTTTTTCCCTGCACACGATAACCGCCCATTTGATGAACTGACTGCGGCGTTAATCCGAGATGCGCGCACACCGGCACACCGCGCTCGGTCAAAAAAGCAATCGTCTCTGCCATCGCTTCGCCGCCTTCCAACTTCACCATGTGTGCCCCGGCCACCATTAACTGTGCGGCGTGCGCGAAGGCTTCGCGTGGACTCACTTGAAACGAGCCAAACGGCATATCCGTAATAATGAAAGCTTGCGACGCTCCAGCTGCCACGCACGATGTGTGATACGCCATCGTTTCCAAGGTCACCGCCAGCGTGGAATCGCGCCCTTGCAGCACCATGCCGAGTGAGTCGCCCACCAGTAACACATCCACCCCATTATTTTCCAATAGCGTGGCAAAACTGGAGTCATAGCAAGTCAACATGGCGATCTTCTCGCCCTTATCCCGCATGGCTTGCAGAGTCGTTAAAGTTTTACGCATCACACTCCCAAACTAAAAAATTCACGCGGTCCGCGCATGTTTTTCATGCGCTCAAGCAACAACTCAAAATCTTCATCTTCATCCACAAAATTCAAGTTATCGCTATTCACAATCAGCACAGGGGCCGCATCATAATGGTGAAAAAACTCCCCGTAGCTAGTCGCCAGTTTCGTCAAATATTCATCACTAATCGTGCGCTCATGACGATGGCCGCGCCGCTGCACTCGCTCAATCAAAGCATCCGTAGAAGCCTGCAAATAAATAACCAAATCAGGAACGGGGGCTTGCAATACCAAACTCTGATAAATGGTTTGATACAACTTAAATTCTTCTTCGCTCAACGTCAGGCGTGCAAACAAGGCATCTTTATCAAATAAATAATCGGAAACTGTGCGACTGCTGAATAAATCCATCTGCGCCAAATCACGCACTTCGTTGATACGCTGAAACAAAAAAAACAACTGGGTTGGCAACGCATAGCGTGAAGGGTCTTGGTAAAAACGCGCCAAGAACGGATTATCTTGCGGTTTTTCTAGCAGCGTTTGCGCCCCAATATAGTCAGCCAAGCGCTGAGTTAGGCTAGTTTTGCCCACCCCAATAGGCCCCTCAACCACGATGTAGCGATACTTACTCAGCGCCATTTTCTAATCGCTCCAAGTCTTGCCCGTTACATCGCGCAGCCATTTCCGCTACTGCACCTACACCTGGGATCACACAGTCCGGCGCAATCTCCAGTAAAGGCTGCATCACAAAAGCCCGTAAATGCATCTGCGGATGCGGAACCGTCAAACCGTGTTCATGGTGTTGTAAATCATCGTACAGCAATACATCTAAGTCCAGCGTGCGCGGGGAATTCAAAAACTCGCGCGTGCGACCGCAACGTTGCTCAAGTGCCAGCAATTCATCTAGCAACACACGCGGCGCTAAAGTCGTGCTGAGCTCTGCCACCGCATTGATGAAATCCGGTTGATCCAAATAGCCCACAGGCGCACTGCGATACAAAGATGAGCACTGCACTACCCTCACCTGCGACAGGGTATTCAGCTCGCGGATAGCCTGCAAAACTTGAGCGTGCGGATTTTCTAAATTGCTACCCAAACCGATAAAAACTTTATGGTCCATTAGATAAAACCGCTCAGTTAATCGGCAGCTCAGCCTGAACTGCTGAAGTATCAACTTTTTTCTTACGCTTGCGCTTTTTCTTAGGCTCGGTATCAGGCATCAACATTTCAGCTCGGCGATCTTCAGAAGCATCCTGAAATTCGCCCCACCACTCACCCAACTCGTTTTCCAGCTCGCCGCTCTCACAACGCAACAGTAAAAAATCATACGCTGCGCGGAAACGCGGCACACCCAATAGG
>JBAXEJ010000025.1:0-33123 GCA_037140475.1 Gallionellaceae bacterium | reverse complement strand
GTTCCCAGCCTTTGAAGCGATCAACCACGTAGGTTAGACCTGAGCTGCCTTCAGTGAGGTAAGGCGTATCAATCTGTGCGATGTTGCCCATGCAAACCACTTTGGTACCGGGGCCTGCACGAGTGATGAGGGTTTTCATCTGTTTGGGCGTTAAGTTTTGCGCCTCGTCGATGATGAGGTATTTGTTGAGGAAGGTACGGCCGCGCATAAAATTGAGTGATTTAATTTTGATGCGAGAGCGAATCAAATCACGGGTCGCTGCGCGCCCCCAGTCACCGCCTTCTTCATCTGCTTTATTCAATACATCAAGATTGTCGTCTAGCGCACCCATCCACGGTGACATTTTTTCTTCTTCCGTCCCCGGTAAGAAACCAATGTCCTCACCGACTGGTACGGTCACACGCGTCATGATGATTTCGGAATAAATCTTGTGTTCCAACACTTGCATTAAGCCTGCAGCAAGCGTCAGTAAAGTTTTACCTGTACCTGCTTGCCCGAGCAAAGTCACAAAATCAATTTCAGGGTTCATCAGTAAATTGAGCACAAAATTTTGCTCGCGGTTGCGCGCGGTGATGCCCCAGATCGTATTTTTACTGTGTGTGTAATCAGTCAGCGTGCGCAATGTGGCGGCATTGCCATTTTGTGCCGCAACCACAGCGTAGAAAGGCTTATCGCCTTCTTGATACACAAACTCGTTTACCAACATGTCGCGGCATAGTGGGCCCTGCAGATGATAGAACGTATGGCCATTTTGCAAACCGGATTGCATATCTTTGCCGTGCGTATCCCAGAAATCAGCAGGCAACTGAGTCATGCCGGTGTAGAGCAGATCAGTGTCTTCCAAGACCTTGTCGTTAAAGTAATCTTGCGCGTTCAGGCCTAATGCGCGCGCCTTGATGCGCATGTTGATGTCTTTAGAAACCAGCGTGACTTCACGCTTAGGTTGCTGTTTATGCAGGTACATCACCACGCCTAAAATGGCGTTATCGGCTTTGCCGTTGGCTAAATTGTCGGGTAGCTGATGGTCGATGAATTCAGTTTGTAGGTATAAGCGGCCGGTGGCTGTTTTATTTCCTTGCGCTTGCAAAGAAACACCTTCTTCAATGTTTACGCCTTCACTCACTAGGGCATCCATGAAGCGGCTGGCCTGGCGCGCGTTACGTGCAACCTCGGTCATGCCTTTCTTGTTGTTGTCGAGCTCTTCCAACACAAACATCGGCAAATAAACATCATGCTCTTCAAAACGAAATAAGCTGGTCGGGTCGTGCATCAGCACGTTGGTGTCGAGCACGAATAGTTTGGTATCAGTACTTCTCTTGCTTAGGGGCGCTTTTCGGGTAGCCATATTGATCCTTACAGAGATTGAACGAAGGAGAGGACTTCTGTTGCGTGTCCATCGGCTTTTAAGCCGCGCCATTCTTGGCGGATCACGCCTTTTTTATCAAGGACGAAAGTGCTGCGCTCGATGCCGCGTACTTGTTTTCCATACATCATTTTTTGCTTGATGACGCCGAACAGATTGCACACGGTTTCATCTTCGTCCGATAGTAGCTCAAAGGGAAGCGTAAATTTGGATTTGAAATTCTCATGCGATTTGATGCCATCGCGTGACACTCCCACGATCTCGCTACCTGCCGCCTTGAACTCGGCATATAGATCGCGAAATTGCTGTGCTTCCGTGGTGCAACCGGGGGTGTTGTCTTTGGGGTAAAAGTAAATCACCAGCGATTTGGTGTTGATTGGATGT
This sequence comes from Gallionellaceae bacterium, assembly GCA_037140475.1. GTDB lineage: Bacteria > Pseudomonadota > Gammaproteobacteria > Burkholderiales > Gallionellaceae > PALSA-1006. The sequence continues at coordinate 31,376 of JBAXEJ010000025.1, read as the reverse complement.
AGCTTAAAAGTTTGATTGTTTGTTGCGGGTACAGAGAAATCGGCGACAGCTTGATTCGGCATTAAATGAACTCCTTCTTGGATTCGTCATTGTTGATAAAAATGGCGGGTAAGGCAAGCGCTTCATCATCTCGCCAAATAGAAGCGCATGTGCTACGGTCGCCACTCTTAAATTATCGGTAATGCCCACTATGCAGTTAGGTCAATACGCCATCCCAGAAGTCGCACTGGCTTTTATGAATCGAGACCATCAAGCCTTCATCGAGCAAGTGCAACTTATAGAAAAACTACTGGCGGATTCTGCGAATGCTGAAACAATAGACCTGCATCTAAAGGAATTGCACGAACATACTCGCATTCATTTTGCGGATGAAGAAAAAGAAATGCAGGCAGGTGGTTTTCCTCCCTATCCTGTTCATCAGCAGGAGCATCGAGGTGTATTGCAAGGCATGGCGGCAGAGATCGAGACTTGGCAAACCCAGCGCGATGTGGCGAGATTAACCCAATACCTTCAGCAAACCTTGCCTGATTGGTTTGCTAAGCATGTGCAAATGATGGACTTCGTAACAGCGCGTTGGTTGGCGAGTAAGGCTTAAAAAGCTAGGGGTTGCAAACCTCAGTAGTCAAAGGGTCAAGATTTTGCTCGTTTGCCGGAACCAAAATGTGTTGGATGGTCTTTGCTAGCTCAGCATCAGCAAACACCTGTTCGTGTGTTGGTGAATGTGCTCATTAGTGACTTTATTTCTGTTGCTCAGACTTCGCGATCAGGGGGAATTGGCTAGGATTACGAATTGAATCTACTGCCAGATCAACATCGAGCAGCGGCCAGTAGAGATGGTTAGCGGTTGGCCATTCAACGGTCGTAATTTGTTCAAGCGTCGCCCGCTTAAACCAAGGAAACTCTGTGAAAGGAACAAACAACTCATCGTTCTTCAAAAGCAACCAAAACCCCTTGTTTGAGACTAAGGAAACTTCGATGTCAGAAGTGGCTACGCCAAGCATGGGTAATCTCCTCGTAATGATCCTGCACCATCAATGACGCATCATTGATCTGTTTGTTTGAAAGCCCTTGATTCATCGCCAGTTCAATTTCAGGCTCTAACCAAAACTTGGCCTCCCCATCTGTATGTGCAACGTGGACATGCATACGCGGTTCCTCGCGTGAAAAGAAGAAAAAACGAAATGCACCTTGGCGAAATACGGTGGGAGACATGGGTAAATCATAGCAGTTTTTATGAGCGAAGGCGGGAAGGCTTACGCTTGGAGGATAGATAGAAACGGGGGAATTGAGCCATCATTCAACTCCTTGGGGAGACGATGCTGGAAGAGTCTTGGATTAAATCGAGTCTGACCCTATTTTCAGGCCTAGTCGTCAACACCGCACCCAATTGGCTTTGCATCTTCAAAGTTTACCCTCCATATGGCCTCGGAATTACCAGCGGCGAATGTGATTGTGTAGGTGCCAGACTTCACATAGTGATCGTACGACTCCAGGCCAGTAACAACGAATGCAGTGGGATCGACTTTCCATTTTTTGGGTCTATCGCTCGTGCGGAGGTAGGAAAGAGCAATTTCTGTGAGTTCGTGAAAACGAGCATACGGCTCACGAAGCAGTTCACGCACTTCGTCTGATGGGTACTCATGCGCTGAACCGGAGCCAAGGTAGACCTCAAGTTTTCCGTTTGAACCCGCCACAACACCAACCCAACCTTCCGAGTCGGCATTCCAGTGAAGCACTCCAAGAGTCGGATCATTGAGGGGCGGAAGGGATGGCTCTTCCTTTCGACCGAACAAGCGCTGAAATATGCTCATGGTTTTTCTAGGCCTAACGTAAAATTGAGGGGCTCGCCCGCTTCTGGGCGAGTCCCGCTCGAATGCCGGGTTGGGCATCTACTTGCACTCAATTGCCAAATTATGTTGCATGGCCATCATTGTTCCACCATTCATAGGAACTCCAACAGTGCCACTTGCGCGATCTATGATGGTATATCCGCTTGGGCAAACCTCTCCAGATTTTTGATAACAAGCATCAAGGGTTCGCCCCATACCACTGCACCTCATGGAATATGCAGTCTTACCATTGGGACCAACAAACTGTTTTGGTTCAATTGAAGCGCAAGCAGTGAAGATAAGCGGTAAGGCAACTAAGAATATTTTATTAATTTTGACGTTCATCTTGCAGTGCTCCCTATGGTGATTTGTAAAACGGTGATGGCTACGCTGCCCAACGTAAAGTAGACACCCTAAAAAATGCCGTGAAAGGCACCTCCACGGTGTATATTCTGGATTGAAGCATGTAGTGCCTTGTATTGATTGGATGTTGAAATATCGCACACCCTAAATTCTCGGACAAATAAGACATGACCCAATCCCCCAAATTGCTTGACCAAGTGCGCGATAAGTTGCGGGTGAAGCACTATGCCATTCGCACCGAGCAAAGTTATGTGGACTGGATTAAACGTTATATCTACTTCCATGACAAGACCCACCCGAAAAATTTAGGGGCGCAGGATGTTGAGGCGTTTCTTACGCATTTGGCGGTTGCGGGCAAGGTGTCTGCTTCCACGCAGAATCAAGCTAAGTCGGCGTTGCTATTTCTTTACCGCGAGGTGCTGGAGATTCAGTTGCCTTGGCTGGATAACGTGACGCAAGCGAAAGCGCCGAAAAAATTACCGGTTGTGTTGACAGTGGCTGAGGTGCAGTCGGTGTTGTCGCGGTTGAGTGGTTCGCATTTGTTGATTGCATCATTGCTCTATGGCGGTGGTATGCGTTTGATGGAGGCGGTGCGCTTGAGGGTGAAGGATGTAGATTTTTCGCGGCACGAGATTATTGTGCGTGAGGGCAAAGGTTTTAAGGACAGGGTGACGATGTTGCCTGAATCGGTTGCTACTTCGCTCAAAGCACATTTGGCGAAGGTTAAAACTTTGCATGAGGAAGATTTAGCGCAGGGGTATGGCGAGGTGTATTTGCCTTTTGCGCTGGATAAAAAATATCCCAATGCCGGGCGCGAGTGGGGCTGGCAATATATTTTTCCGTCGAAAAATTTATCGGTTGATCCTCGCTCTGGCAAGACGCGCCGCCATCATTTAGATGAGAAGGGCGTGCAGCGTGCAGTGAAGCAAGCCGTGCGTGATGCGGGCTTGGTTAAGCCTGCCACACCGCACACCTTGCGCCATTCTTTTGCCACGCATCTTTTGCAAAGCGGCTACGACATCCGCACTGTGCAAGAGTTGCTCGGGCATTCCGATGTTTCCACTACGATGATTTACACTCACGTCCTCAATAAAGGCGGCAAGGGTGTGGTTAGTCCGTTGGATAGGTAAAAATGACAGACGAATTTTTTATGCGCGAGGCCTTGCGCCTCGCCGAGCAAGCAGCACTAGCAGGTGAGGTGCCGGTCGGGGCGGTGGTGGTTAAAGATGGCGAGATCATCGGGCGAGGGTTTAATGCGCCGATTTCGAAACACGATCCTTCTGCTCATGCCGAGATGATGGCGCTGCGCGATGCGGCGCAACGCGTGGGTAATTACCGGCTGGTCGATTGCGAGCTGTTTGTCACGCTGGAGCCCTGTGTAATGTGTGTGGGGGCGATGTTTCATGCGCGCATTGCGCGGGTGGTGTTTGGCGCAACAGAGCACAAGACGGGTGCGGCGGGGAGTGTGCTTAATTTGTTTGAAGAGGCTCGATTGAATCATCACGCAAAGATAGAAGGTGGCGTGTTGGCAGAAGAGTGCGCTAAAGTGCTGAGCGAATTTTTTGCGGCACGAAGAGCGCAACAGAAAGTATTATGAAAATTATAATAACCGAATATAATCAATTGCTTAATTTACTTGACGATGGTGGTAAACCGTTGAGAAGCTACGCGGTATCAACCGGTGCGAATGGCATGGGTGAGGAGAGCGGTAGCTTTTGCACGCCGCGCGGCAAGCATGTGATTCGCGCCAAGATTGGTGCTGGGCAACCTGAGAATACAGTGTTCGTGAAACGCAGGCCAACCGGTGAGATTTACACGCCACAGTTGGGTGCGGCGCATCCGAAGCGAGATTGGATTTTGACGCGCATTTTGTGGCTAAGCGGTAAAGAACCGGGCTATAACCGTTGGGGCAGTTGCGACACGATGCGCCGCTACATTTACATTCACGGCACGCCCGATAGCACGCCATTGGGCAAGCCTGGTTCGCGCGGTTGTGTGCGTATGCGCAATGCTGATCTGTTGGAGTTGTTTGATCTGGTGACGGTGGGTACGCCCGTTGAGATTATTGCCTAGGAGATGATGAATGAACTTTACGATACATCCAGTGACTTGGCATGACGCTGAGCCGATGCTGCGCGCGGTGCGCGAGGCGGTTTTTATTCGTGAGCAGGGTGTACCCGTTGAACTAGAGTGGGACGGCATGGATGAAACGAGCCATCATGTACTGGCGCTGAGTAGCACGGGTCAAGCAATTGGTTGTGGACGAATTTTGCCGAATGCGCATATCGGCCGTATTGCGGTGATGCCAGAGTGGCGCGGTAAAAAAGTGGGCACGGCGATTTTAGAAGGACTACTCGCCTATGCTAGTAGCCGCCATTATCCCGAAGTGGATTTGGATGCTCAGGTGCAGGCGTTGCCGTTCTATCGGAATTTTGGATTCATCGAAGAGGGCGAAGATTTCTTGGATGCGGGGATTCCGCATCGCAAGATTCGCATGAAGCTTTAGGGCACCCCTAAAAATCCAAATTTAGTTGCAATACTACGTTACTCACAAAAAATTACTCCTTACATAGTAGAAATATGCCGCGTCGCAATTTTTTGTAAGCGCCTTGTCTTGTTTATAACTTCGAATTTTTCGAGACGCCCCTTAAGCGTTACTTTTCGACCTCTGCTGGAAACTCGTAAGGCAGGTTCTGAAAATTAAGTACAGCACCCTCCGCTGTATTCCAATGCACTGCATGATTTGCCTTCATGGTGCTCACATGTAGCGAAGCCAAAACATCAAAGCCTCCTTGCGGTGCGGGAGCGGCATTGACGATGTTGCCACTGACCTGACCTTCATAGTCACCACTGAACAACGGATCGTTTGCTTCCGGCGCAGTATCGCAGGCGATATGCGCGAGATAGGTTCGCTGTTTTGGTTTGCCGAGGTAGTGCATGCGTGCAACGATCTCTTGGCCGGGGTAGCAGCCTTTTTTGAAGCTGACGCCGCCAATGATTTCCAGATTAATCATTTGCAGCACGAATTGTTCTTGTGTTGCAGTCAAGATGACGGGAACGCCAGCGCGGATATTTAAATAGTCCCAATAGCCAGATCCAACCGGTGTAGCTTGGGCGCTCAAACGTTGCCATATCGTCGAGGCTTGCTCTTCGATGGTGCAGAGCAAATAACGATTTTCCTCAAAGCGCAGAATGATCGTGCCATCGTGAAATGTACTCGCCAAATAAGCAGAGGGCAGGTCTTCGAAATAAGTTTTCAGCACGGCGCTAGCGTCTTTGCCAGCGATACCTAGGCAAACTGTTTTTTCGCTGATGTTCTCGATCTTCACCTTGGCGCGCAACACGTACATCATCAATTTCTTTTGAATCGCCGCAATGAGCGAGCTAGGCAACTGTAGGTAAAAGTCGTTACCGATCTTCCAGATAAGAAAGGTGGCCAGCACACGGCCTTTCGCGGTGTTGAGACTACTGAGTTGCGCTAAGATTGGGGTGACAGCGGTAATGTCGTTACTGCACAGATTCTGCAAAAAGGATTGCGCTTCTTCACCAGTTACTTTCAACACGCCAAACTGGTTGAGGTCACACAGCGCCGTGCCATCTAGCATTGCTCGCTGTTCTGCCGGTGCGGAGCCAAAGTTTTGAATGATCCCATCAGGGAGTTGAGCGCCTTGTGCTTGAAGAAAAGATTGCCAGTTTGCGTTATGCATAGGTGTTGATTCGTTTGTAAAGTTGTTCATCGACTTTTTGTTTTGCCTCAATCGCTCGTTCATCAGTTTTGGCGTTAACTTCCATTTTTTCCTGTGCAACTTGGTCATTTCGATTCAAGTCTTGGATGCGCTCGATAGATTGCTTCTGCTCGGCAATCGCGAGTTTCGCTTGACTCATGTCACGTGCTTTTTTGGACAGCGTGACTACCGCGCCATCGCCGCTATCACTTTGCACGGGCGCTTTTCGCGCAGCAGGCGCGGTGCCGGCAACGCGGTTTGTTGAATTGATGCTGCTTGAATTGTTGACATTGGAAATTGGCATCATATCCTCCGTTAAATAGTTAACCTTAAACGTACTCGCTTTCGTCAGGTTTGACAACGTTACGAGCGAGTAGTTCATGACTCAGCGAGGTCATTCCGCTACACTTCTACGCTATGAAAATGTTGATCAGTATTGCATTGCTCGTTTTTCCAAGCGCCTGCGATAGCGGCGCTTGGAATAATCCGTATCCGAAAGAGGTCGCTAATCAATCGATTTTTTACACCGCATTCACTGAGCGCCCCAAGCATTTAGATCCCGTGCAAGCCTACAGCGAGAACGAGTATGTGTTTCTCGCGCAAATTTATCAACCCCCTTTGCAGTACCACTATTTACAGCGACCTTACACTTTGGTGCCTCAGGCCACTGATGTGATGCCGACTGTTTCTTATGTGGATAAAAATGGCCGTGTTCTTACTGAAGCGGCGCCGGCTGAACAAGTGGCGTTTAGCGTTTATGAAATTCACTTGCGCTCAGACTTAAAGTATCAGCCGCATCCTGCCTTAGCCAAAGATGGGCAAGGTAAGTCGCGCTATATGAACTTAAGTGCTGCTGATCTTAAACGGATTGATTCGTTGAATGATTTTGCGGAAACGGGCACAAGAGCGGTAAAGGCAATTGATTATGCCTATCAAATAAAGCGGCTTGCGCATCCAGATTTGCATTCCCCGATTTTTGGAGTGATGGCTGAATATATCGTTGGTTTAAAAGAGTATGCCGAAAGGTTGAAGCAGGCGCGCAAAACACAAGCTGACGGATGGCTTGATTTGAACGCCTACGATTTGCCTGGGGTGGAGATCGTAGATGAGCATAGCTATCGAATTAAAGTGATTGGGAAATATCCGCAATTTGCCTATTGGTTGGCGATGCCGTTTTTCGCACCAATGCCGTGGGAAGCGGAAAAATTTTACGCTCAAGCCGGTATGCGCGAGCGCAATCTCACTCTTGATTGGTGGCCGTTAGGCAGTGGCCCTTATTACCTTTCGGAAAACAATCCCAATCAGCGCATGGTGTTAACTCGGAATCCCAATTTTTCAGGGGAGCTATATCCTAGTGAAGGTGAAGCTGGCGATCAGGCCGCTGGTTATCTTGTCGATGGAGGTAAAGCGCTACCGCTCATTGACAAGGTTGTGTTTAGTCTAGAGAAAGAAACCATTCCGTATTGGAATAAATTTTTGCAAGGCTATTACGATGCGTCTGGCATTAGCTCAGATAGTTTTGATCAGGCGGTGCAAATGAGCGTGGGCGGTGAGGCGAATGTAACCGATGAGATGAAAGCGCAGGGCATCACGCTGTCTACTTCAGTTGCCACCTCGACCATGTATATGGGTTTTAACTGGCTCGATCCGGTTGTAGGCGGAGCAAATGATCGCGCCAGAAAATTACGCAGGGCAATTGCCATCGCAATGGATTTCGAAGAATTCATTTCGATCTTTGCCAATGGTCGTGGCATTGCTGCGCAGTCGCCTATCCCACCAGGAATCTTTGGATACCGTGAAGGTGAAGTTGGCATAAATCGCTATGTGTATGATTGGAAAAATGGCGAGCCGCAACGTAAATCAATAGCGCTTGCTCAAAAATTGCTTGCTGAGGCGGGCTACCCCGATGGCATTGACGCGAAAACTAAGCAGCCGTTGGTAATTTATCTGGATACGACTGCTAATGGTGTCGGCGGGAAGTCGCGCTTGGATTGGTTACGCAAACAATTCGATAAGCTGAATGTGCAGTTAGTGGTTCGCAGCACCGACTACAACCGCTTTCAGGATAAGGTGCGCAGAGGTGATACGCAGCTTTTCTATTTTGGTTGGAATGCGGATTACCCCGATCCAGAAAACTTTTTATTTTTGCTTCATGGTGCGCAGGGCAAAGTGGCGCATGGGGGAGAGAACGCTGCTAACTATAGCAACCCCGAATACGACAGGCTTTTCGAGCAAATGAAAAATATGCCGAACAATGCGCAGCGACAAAAAATTATTGATCAAATGTTAGAAATTTTGCGCCGAGACTCACCGTGGTTGTGGGGACATCATCCCAAAGATTATGTGTTGCGCCACAGTTGGCTGCAGAACAGCAAGCCAAACAAAATGGCGAATAACTATTTGAAATATTTGCGTATTGATTCAACGCAACGCGAAGAGTTGCGCAAGGGGTGGAATCAACCCCTGTTGTGGCCATTGTTATTGAGCGGAATAACGCTGTTATTATTTGCTTGGTGGCTACGGCGTATTTTCAAATTAAGAGACGAGGCGCGCTAGTAGCAGAGATAATAATGACTCGTTGAGGAGGTGTCCCCTTGAGCTGCCAAGAACTATCATCAGTCAATGCAGGGCAGGTTGCTCGCGTGACCGTTTTACCGACCGCTCACTGTTTTGAAACAGTGAACGCCGAAACGATATTAGAAGGCGCTCTGCGCGCCAGCGTGCCTCTTAATTATGGCTGCAGTGGTGGTAGTTGTGGTTTGTGTAAAGCGAAGGTTATTTCTGGAGAAATAAATAAAACACGCTTTCACGACTATGTCCGTACCGAGGCCGATAAACGTGATGGCATGGTGTTGATGTGCTCCAACTCTGCCGTCGGCGAGGTCGTCATTGAAGCAAGTGTTGCGGGCGGTTCGGATGAAATTCCGCTGCAGCAAATCTCGGCTACGGTGAAGTCAATCACCATCTTAAATTCTGAAATGGCCTTGTTACATCTGCGTACGCCACGCACGAATCGATTACGCTTTCTCGCAGGGCAATCGGCGACGCTTACTGTAAATCAAGCGCACAGTGCCATACTTTCCATTGCCAGCTGTCCTTGCGATGACCACAACATTCTTTTTCATGTACGAAGCACCGCAAATAATCTCTTCGCCGATTATGTATTTAATCAGCTCAAAAATAATGAAGTAGTGGAAATCGAAGGACCTAAAGGGGACTTTCTATTTCAAGAGAGCGTTAATAGGCCGTTGTACTTTTTTGCCTTTGATACTGGTTTTGCGCCGATAAAAAGTTTAATTGAACATGCCATGTCATTGGAAACGGGCATACCTATTCATCTATATTGGATTGGATCTACTGAAGAAAGTATTTATCTGCCTAACGTGGCGCGCGCGTGGGCGGATGCGCTGGATGGTTTTTATTTCGAGCCAATGGTGGCGCATATTGATGTGGCTAATTTTTCAAGTGAGCAAGAGAGTGCCTTCGATGCAATATTGCAGAGCGTTCTCCAAGCTAAGCCAGAGCTGTTGCAGGGTGACGTTTACATTGCTGGCCCTGCCGGCGCAATCAATAAAGCAGAGATTTTCTTTTTGGAGGCGGGCGTCCCTGCCGCTCATATAGTGAGTTATGAACGAATAGATTAAAAGTAAGCGCGAATATTTGCCCTTACAATACGACCCGTTATGCTCGCTTACCTTATCCGTCGAATTTTTTACGCCATCCCAATTTTATTGGGAGTGAATCTACTAACCTTCGCTTTATTTTTTGTAGTGAACACGCCAGACGACATGGCCCGTATGCAGTTGGGCGTTAAGCGTGTCACCCCAGAAGCGATTGAAAAGTGGAAGCAGCAACATGGTTACGATAAGCCTTTGTTAGTTAACGATCAGGCGCCGGGAGCGGGGCGGCTTACTAACACCATCTTTTTTGAAAAATCTGCCAGCATGTTTGTGTTCGATTTTGGCTACTCCGATGACGGACGCAATATTGCCCGTGAAATTTCTACGCGCATGTTGCCGAGCCTTGCCATTGCCTTGCCTACTTTTTTTATTGGCTTGTTGCTGTATGTGAGCTTTGCGCTGGTGATGACCTTGTTCCGTGCAACTGCGTTAGACATGGCGGGGGTTGCGTTATGTGTTTTGCTCATGTCGATTTCTAGTTTGTTTTACATCATCGGAGGCCAGTTCATCGCCAGCAAGCTGTGGCATTGGGTGCCGATCTCCGGCTATGCCGGCGGCATTGAGGGTTTACGCTTTTTAGTGCTGCCTATCTTAATTGGTGTGGCGGGTGGCATCGGCGCAAGCAGTCGCTGGTATCGCACAATTTTTTTGGAAGAAATTAGTAAAGACTATGTGCGCACCGCGCGCGCTAAAGGCTTGTCTGAATTGCGCGTGCTCTTCCGGCATGTGCTTAAAAACGCCATGATCCCAATTTTGACCGGTGTCGTCGTGGTCATTCCGTTACTCTTTATGGGCAGCCTACTCACCGAGTCTTTTTTTGGCATTCCGGGTTTGGGCAGTTACACCATCGACGCCATCAACGCACAGGATTTTGGCGTAGTGCGTGCAATGGTTTTTTTAGGCTCAGTACTTTACATCGTGGGTTTGATTTTGACTGATGTTTCATACACGGTGGTTGATCCGAGGGTGCGATTGTCGTGAGTTTTATGCCTGTCATCCTGTGGACTGATACCATGATCTTCATCTTGCTCACGTTGACGATCGCAGGTGTGTGGTGGGTACGTCAACGTCCGCACTTGATCTTGCCGTGGGTCAGAGTGGCGCAGAGTCGTGTGGGCATGGTGTCGCTCTTAGTGCTCTCGATTTTTATGCTGATCGGGTTGCTCGATTCACTGCACTATCGCGCCGCGTTACCCGATAAAAATAATGGACAAGCAATCTACTCTTCGGAAGTGCTGAGCGTGTTTGATGTACTAGCTAATGGCTTGCATAGCCATACTGAAAAAACCTATTCCGCACCGCTGGCCATTCATCTATACGCCAAAGAAAGTATTGAAACGCCCGAGGGTAAGCAATTGCGTGACTACCCTCGCTTGCGCTTTGGTGGGGCGCATTTGGAAGATGAATCTCAACGCGAAGCAGATATTGTGAAACGTATAATCGTTGGTGCGTTAGCCGGGGTAATCTTTGTAGCAATGTTGATTGCCGTATTTCGCGTTTCGTTTGCACGCAACAAAATCGTGCGCGCCGTTTTGCTTTCCGTTTTATTGCTGTCAATCTTTATTGGCGTAGTGGCAAATCTGGCTGCAGGCTACCACGTACTTGGTACCGACAAAGTGGGTCAAGACGTACTTTACCTCTCACTCAAAAGCATACGTACTGGGCTGGTGATCGGTACGGTGACAACTCTTGTGATGTTGCCGTTTGCCTTGTTTTTTGGGATAGCCGCAGGCTATTTGCGCGGTTGGGTGGACGATGTCATTCAATATGTTTACACCGTATTGAGCTCCATTCCCAGTGTGTTACTTATCGCAGCAGCAGTGCTGATGATGCAAGTGGTAATTGAAAAAAATGCGGACTGGTTTGCCACCTCGGCTGCACGTGCCGATGTGCGGCTATTGTGTCTGTGTGTCATTTTGGGCGTGACGAGTTGGACAGGCTTATGTCGTTTGTTGCGCGGTGAAACGCTCAAATTACGCGAGATGGAATACATTCAAGCAGCGCAAGCCTTTGGCGTGTCCAGCTTCCGCATCATCACACGCCACATTGTGCCCAACGTCATGCACATCGTGCTGATCTCGGTGGTGATGGAATTCAGCGCGCTAGTGTTGGCGGAGGCCGTGCTGTCCTATGTAGGTGTAGGTGTTGATCCCTCAACAATTAGTTTTGGCACGCTTATTAATGCCGCGCGACTGGAGATGGGACGTGAGCCTATGGTGTGGTGGACCTTGGCCTCTGCCTTCGGATTCATGTTGGTGTTGGTCTTATCAGCGAATTTATTTGCAGATGCCGTGAGGGATGCCTTTGATCCGAGATTGAATCGGACGGAAAGCACGACATGAGTGAGCTACTGAAAATCACTGGCTTAGTGACGCGTTTACGCAACGGTGCGCGCATCGTCGATGACCTCTCGTTTGTGATTCGTCATGGTGAAACACTGGCATTGCTTGGCGAATCGGGTTGCGGGAAATCGATGACGGCGCTTTCTTTGATGCGCTTGTTACCCGATGGCGTACAGCTCGAAACTGGCGCGATGAACTTGGGTGATGTCGATGTGGTGGCATTGCCAGAACGCGAAATGCGCTCTGTCCGTGGCGGCAAGATGGCGATGATCTTTCAAGAGCCTGGACTCAGTTTGAATCCAGTGATGACGGTAGGTGAGCAGATTGCAGAGGTGCTGATGTTGCATCAGAAGCTATCTACTGATGCGGTCACATTACGGTGTATTGAGTTACTCGAACAAGTCGGCATTCCCGATGCGCCGCGCCGCCTAACGGAATACCCCTTTCAACTTTCGGGTGGTATGAAGCAGCGTGTGATGATCGCGATGGCGCTAGCAGGGCAGCCGCAATTGTTGATCGCGGATGAGCCGACTACCGCGCTCGACGTCACGATCCAAGCACAGGTGTTGCAATTGTTACGAGATACGCAGCAGCAAAACGGCATGGCGATGTTGCTCATCACGCATGATCTGGGCGTGGTAGCAGAGAACGCCCATCATGTAGCGGTGATGTATGCGGGGCAAATTATCGAGCGAGCGAGCCGCGAGCAATTATTTGCCAACCCGCAACACCCTTATACAAAAAAACTTTTCGCAGCCTTGCCAGATGGCAAACGTAACGGTAAACCGTTAGCGGCGATCGCGGGTAACGTGCCGCCGCTCGGTACTGTATTCACTGGCTGTCGATTTGCTTCCCGTTGCAAGCAGGCTTGGGCGCAATGTCATGAGCAGATTCCGGCGTGGACAGGGTTATCTGAGGTGCAGGGGGTGAGGTGTCATCTTTATCAGGATCAAGGATCAAGAATTCAGGATTCAGTGGCGCGGGTTGACGAAGTGGCTGACACACTTGACGCAATCTCGAATCTTGCCCCTAAAATTTTGCAAGTCACCGATTTGCAAGTCCACTTTCCTATCCGCAAAGGGCTGTTACAGAGCACCGTTGGCTACGTTAAAGCGGTGGATGGAGTGGCGCTGGAAATTGCCGCCGGTAAAACGGTGGCGCTGGTAGGCGAGTCAGGTTGCGGCAAGACGACGGTAGGTAAGGCGCTGCTGCAATTGATTAAACCAACTGCGGGATCTGTGTGCTTTGCAGACCAGGAGCTAACCGGATTAACTCGCAGTGAATTACGCGAACACCGCAGCGGTATGCAGATGGTGTTTCAAGATCCATTCGCGTCGCTGAACCCGAAAATGCGTGTGGCAGAAATTTTGCAAGAAGGCATGGATGCACTGAATATCGGACGTGATAGCGTTACACGGCAGCAGCGTATTGATGAGCTGCTCGATCAAGTGGGCTTGGCTAGAGATTCGAAGTGGCGTTATCCGCATGAGTTTTCGGGTGGGCAGCGGCAACGTATTGCTATTGCTAGAGCGTTGGCAGTGAATCCGAAATTATTGATTTGCGACGAACCCACCAGTGCGCTAGATGTGTCGGTACAAGCGCAGATATTGAATTTGCTCAAAACACTACAGCAAGAGTTGGGTTTGAGCTATTTGTTCATCACGCACAATTTGGCAGTGGTAGATTACCTCGCGCATGAGGTGTGCGTAATGTATTTGGGGCGCATCGTGGAGCAGGGCGCGGTTGCAGATGTGTTGCACTCACCACAGCACCCTTACACCAAAGCGTTGCTATCGGCAGTGCCGCGCATTGATAAGAATACAGGTCAGGCCTTGATTCGTTTAACCGGAGAGATGCCTTCACCGGCTAAGCCGCCGCAGGGCTGCCACTTTCACCCGCGTTGCGCGCAAGTGAGTGCGCGATGCAAGACTGAGTACCCAGTTGAAATCGTGCTATCGAGAGAGAATGAGGCAGCACATCGCGTGCACTGCCATCTGTTTGAGGGCACTTAGCGAGTAGAAGCGATTTTTATATTGCGCTTAGGCGCGGCTTGCTTTTGAGGTTTGTTGCGAGCAAGTTTGATGTTTTTACGCTTATGTGCTTTTGCCAAACGGGTTTTGCGGCCTTGCGGCACCGACTGCACGATCGTTACACGTTGTCCTAATTTTAGTTTGTTGAGCCCAACGTTCCACTCTTTCAAACTGGCGATATTGACTCGATAGCGTTTTGCAATTGAGGCCAATGTGTCACCCTTGCGCACTGTGTGTTTCAGCATGCGGGTTGCGCTGTCATCGATGCTTAGTAGGTGGGTGTTGAACGCGGCAAACTCACCATCGCCCGTATCACTTTCGCTTGAAGGTACCAGCAGTGTCTGGCCACTGCTAATTTTAGCCCGAGCCGAAAGTCCATTTACACTCCGAAGTTGTGTCGCAGAAAGGCCAAAGCGTGGGGCGAGTAGATCAAACTGTTCGCCTTTTTTTGTTTGATAAGGCTGCCAAGAAACAAGGCGCTGATTGGTGTTTTCTAAATTGGCTTGGAACGTTTCAACTTTGTCGATGGGCAGTAACAGCAGGGTTGCTTCATCTTGCAAAATGACTGGGCGATTATGGCTAGGGTTGAGTGCTTTAAATTCATCTAATGAGACTTCAGCCATCTCCGCAGCAATTTTTACATCAATTGGACGGGAGGTCGCTACTGCAGCGAAATAGGGCCGATTCGGGATGTCGGCTAATTGCAAATTAAAACGAAGTGGATCGTTGATGATGTTTTTGATAGCAAGTAGTTTGGGTACGTAATTTTGCGTTTCGGGCGGCATCTTGATGCTGCTGTAATCGGTGCCTTTGCCTAGCCTGCGACTTTTGGCTTGAGCGCGGGCTACAGCACCTTCGCCCCAGTTATACGCCGCGAGTGCGAGCTCCCAGTCGTCGAACATGTCGTGCAATTTTTGCAAATAATCTAAAGCGCCATTGGTTGCACTGATCACATCACGGCGTTCGTCGTACCACCAGTTTTGTTGCATACCGAAATTTTTACCCGTCGACGGAATAAATTGCCAGATGCCAGAAGCCTTAGCGGTTGAATTAGCCCCGGGATTAAAGGCACTCTCAATCATCGGTAGCAGGGCGATCTCTGAAGGCATACCACGACGTTCGACTTCTTCGGTAATGTAGAACAGGTAGCGTTTGGCGCGTTCGGTCATACGCACAATGTACTCAGGGCGGTTGGCATACCATTGCTCGTGACGAGCAATCAGCTTGCTGTCGAGTTCGTGCATGGCAAAGCCGTGACGAATGCGTTGCCATAAATCGTCTAGCGGTAAACTGACAGTTGGGTCGATAGAGGCGTAGTTGGTGGAAAGCCGGGTAATCTGAGTGGCGGGTGTAAGCTCGGGTGATGCAGTCGAGGTAGCGGATGTCTCAAGCGCAGTGTAGGGTAGATGGGTATTTAGCTCTAAATTTTCTTCGGCAAAAGCTGCGTTCAAAAATGCAACAGCTGAAAAAAGAGTAAATAAAAACAGTCTATTGGGTTGCACTGGCGAGGCCCGTTGGGTGAAAGTTGCGCGATGGTAACGGACGACCTACCCAGCGTCAATCAACCGTAGCGTGAGGTTCAATAGAGTGCGGGGTGTGACTAAGGAGTTGCAGTGTGTTTAAGGAAGTGAAAATAACTCAATAAAAACAACATATTGGGATGAGTGCTGGATTTTAAAGTGAATATATTCAATCTCTTTCGTAAAAAGCAGCAGCCGAGAAAATCTGAGGCTGCGTGGGCGCAAACGCTATTGCAGATGCCGGATTGGCAGCTCGAAAATATCATTAACAATCCCGGTGAGTTTGTTGTTGAAATGAGACAGACAGCCGCAACAATACTGCGCAAGCGAAACGGCACATAAGTTTTTCATTCACGCAGGGTGTGGGCAAATGGCTTTGCCTGCGGTTATGATGAACAGTCAACTTTCTCATTCACGAGCTATCTCACTATGAAATACCTACGTTCAGAATTTCCAATCTTTATTGCGTTGATTGTATTGGCACTGGGTCTCGCCCTTGAGCACTCTGCTGTAGAGCATGGTGGGGTAGCGCTGTGGGGTTTGTTGTTGGTTATTCTCACAG
The DNA here is from genome assembly GCA_037140475.1 of Gallionellaceae bacterium. Classification (GTDB taxonomy): domain Bacteria; phylum Pseudomonadota; class Gammaproteobacteria; order Burkholderiales; family Gallionellaceae; genus PALSA-1006. Next base: position 15,325 of record JBAXEJ010000025.1, on the reverse strand, counting down.
CAATTATCGGTGTGGCTTTCAGAATCGCCCACCATGCCGAGGTGTTGGCGATGCGTTTTGGCGAGCCGTATGGCACATTAATTTTGACGCTGGCGGCGGTGTCAGTGGAGGTGGTGATTTTGGTGGTGTTACTCACCGGTGAACCTAATCCAACCTTGGCGCGCGATACTGTTTTTGCAGCAGTGATGTTCGATATTAACGGCATTCTCGGTTTGGCTGCCATCGTCGGTGGTTTGAAGCACGGAAGTACCAAATACAATTTGGACTCAGCGAACTCTTTTATCGCGATGCTATTGGTTGCGATTGGGGTGGGTATGTTCGTGCCTGATTTTGTGCCAGAGTCCAAGTGGCAGATCTATTCAGCTTTTTCCATTGGCATTATGGCGATTATGTATTTGGCCTTTCTTCGATTGCAGACGGTGGAACATCGCAAGTTTTTTGAGTACTCAGCAGAGACAGACGAAGAGGCTCATGATCAAGTGCATAGTCCCAACAGTCTGCATGTCGGGGTGATGCTGGGAGCGATCGTTTTGGTGGGGCTGTTGTCGGAGGTGTTGTCAGTGTTGCTTGACGCAGGGCTCGCTGGGAGCGGTTTGCCCAAGAGTATTCCTGCGGTACTAGTAGCATTGATTTCCGCCAGCCCAGAGATCTTGACCGCGATGAAAGCTGCGCAACAAAACCGCATGCAGACAACCGTCAATATTGCGCTGGGCGCATCGTTGGCAACCGTGTTGCTTACCTTGCCAGTCATTGAGGCAATTGCTTTGTTTAGTGGTGAACGAATTGAAATGGCCCTCACGCCGATTCAGGGTGGCATGTTGCTGCTGACTTTTCTCACGGTGATGAATAATTTGCATGATGGTGAAACCAATGCGATTGAGGGGATTAGCCACTTCGTATTGTTCTCGACATTTATTGCCCTAGTCTCGATGGGGCTTATTTGATAGGCCAGATGGGTGGCATTTTGGATTTTTGCGGAGTACGATTTACTCACTTTGAAATTAGCCTTGAGCTAATGTGCCATCTAAAAGGGAGGTGAGCATGGATCTTTCGCGTAGAAATCTGCTTAAAGCAATTTCCGTTTTGCCACTGATCGCAGCCTATGGTAGAGCGGCTGCGGGTGACGTGACAACCTTGCGCATCAACATCCCCGGCCCACTCTCGTTACCCTTCCTTCCGATTGAACTGATCCCGATTTTAGGGATTGACCGTAATCTAAATGCGCAACTCAACATTCGTTACTTTCCCAGTGGGGTGCGCGCGCTGGAAGATATGTTGGCGGGCAACGCCCAGTTTTCTGCACAGGGGTTCACCGTATTGCCAGCTTTCCAAGCTAAAGGTAAGCACGTTAAGACTATTGCGCCACTGAGTGGGCAAGTGCCCCCCTACGGCATTGTAGTGCGCAGTGATTTGCGTGGAAAAATCCGCCGAGCAGCGGATTTAAAAGGCCACTCTATTGGTATTTCAGTGGGTAGCGTCACCAGTAAAACCTATATGCAGCAAGTGGCGGAGTCTTTTTTAAGCGCGTCCGGTGTGCAGCCAAATGAGGTGCGTTGGGTTCCTACAGCACAGAGTTGGGATGGTCAATTTGGCGCATTGAATAGCAAGTCGGTGGATGCCGTGTATTGCGAAGAACCTTTTATGAGCGGCTTGGTGCGAAAAAAAACGGGTTTTCTATTAAGCGATTTTAGCGACCCTAAAGTGAGAGCCGTCATTCCGGGTGCTGGGCATTTTCGCGCCACGATTACAACGACTGCTGAAAATATTGCACAAGATGCACACGCGGCTGAATTGATGGTGCAAATGCTTAGGCAGTCGCTTAGCTGGATCTTTAATGCCAGTGCCAATGAGATCGTCAGCCGACTCGGCATTAAAGATGAGGGCGAGCGACAAGATATGCTTCACGTGCTCAGTAAAAATCGGGAGATGTACGCTTCTGATGTGCGTTTTTCGCAGAAGCAAATGATTGCTACTGAGCAGTTTATGGTGAGTACGGGCATCAGCCAAAGTGGTTTTGATATTCACTCGCTTATTGCGAATCAGTTCGCTGGAGAGAAACCATAGCTATCTCGTTCAAAAAACTTTTTGTAGCGATCTGGCAGGCCCAACATACCTTGCATGGGCAGGCGTTCAAGCGACTGCTATTAGTGGCGCTTTTTTCTGCGATTGCGATTTCACTGGTCGCTGCAAATAACTATCGTAATCAGCGTGATCGTGAGCAGTTGCAGAAGAGTACTACGATGAGACTGTTTTATGAAAAGGAGTTAATCCGGGTCGAAGAACGTTGGCTGGCTGAAGCGGCACAGGTGAGAGAGCGCATCGAATTTTCACGTGTGCTGGAGGGGGCTCACGCCGCCCGTTGGTCGACATTAACGGCGTTTCTCAATGCCCAATCTGAGTTTTCGCATTTCTCCAATATGCTTGTCATGCGTGGTGATAACCAGATTGTATTTCGCTACGGTACTGAAGCCCTCAAGATGCAGGGTAATCCGGCTTTGTTTACGTCCGCTTGGCATTATGCGGAAAGTGCCCATGAACTTTATCGTGTTTTTCGTCAGCCAATCTGGTTAGGTGAAGAGGGGCAGGGTACTTTGCTTTTGCTCAAAGCAATGAGTAATGCCGAGTTAAGTAATTTGGCCAGCTCGGAAACTCATCTACATGTCTATTTTTACGATCAAGTATTGGCGTCATCCACGGGTGACCCTTGGCATGGTGATTCAGAAAAGTTAATCCATTCGGGTAAAGACACTGCACTGCCTGTATCTAGTGGAATTATTGAGACGGGTGATATGTCGCTTATTCAAACGGATATTCGTTGGCCCGGGGAAGGAACCCAGCCTTTGTTATTGGTGCAACGTGAGATGCGCATGGCGTATCCGCTCAAAGAGTTTTTGCTGCGACCATTGATGGCTGTGCTGATTATTAATGTGCTTGTCTGGTTGCTATTAGGGCGTTGGTTGGCGCAGATGGTTAAACGCATTGAGTCGCTAAAGGCAGGCACTAGTGAGTATGCGACGACTGGATTAGTGACGCTTGCGAGTGAGCGTTTTAGGGCTGCCATCAATAAGCAGGATGAGGTTTCTGATTTGGCCAATTCGATGGACAGCCTGATGCATGAAATGGAAATTCGTAACCGCGAACAGAAAGCCTATTTAGAAACCTTGTCGATGTTGGAAGAGGCAGTGCTGGAACTCAATTGTGCAGGCGTAATTTTGCACGCGAGTGCGGGTTGGAATAAGTTGTCTCATAGTGACAACTCAGCGGGTAAACTTTTCTATGATTTTATCTATCCCGATGATCGGGAGTTGATGCAAGCGCAATGCAATGCTTTATCAAGCGGTGCTAAAAACTATGCGGTTTTACGCCTGCGGCTGAATGCAGAAAGTAGTATGAATGTGCCGTGGCTGGAGTGTCGCTTCGTTTGTTTTCATGATGAGAAGGGTGGCGTGGCTGGAGTGCGCGGTGTGTTACGCGACATCACCCAAACCTATTTGCACGAGAAACAAATTACCCATATGGCCTTGCATGATGCATTGACGGGTTTGCCGAATCGAGTGCTACTTGAAGACCGTATCAAAATTTCATTGCGACAGGCTTCGCGCACAAATCAAAAAGTGGGTATCTGCTTTATTGATATGGACCATTTTAAGAATGTGAACGATAGTTTGGGGCATACCGCGGGTGATAAATTGCTTCTGGCTTTTTCTGAGCGATTGAGTACGCAGTTGCGAGTTGGCGATACCGTTGCACGTTGGGGCGGGGATGAGTTTGTAGTGTTATTGCCTGATATGGATTCTGAGCAAGATGTTCGGGACGTCACCTTAAAAGTGTGCGATGCGAACTCCTTTGCAAATCGAAGATACTGAATTAGCAGTGACATTTAGCATGGGCGTTGCGCTTTATCCTGATGATGGTGAGGATATTGAGTCGCTATTTTCTGAGGCTGACCGTGCGATGTTTTTTGCTAAAGCGCAGGGACGCAATCAAGTTTGCTTCTTCCGTGATATGACGACTAAGGGTATCGGAAAAAAAGAACTGTACATTCAAAATCGTTTAGCAAGTGCGATTGCGGCTAACCAAATTCAGGCATGGTTTCAGCCCGTTATTTCTGCTCATAGTGGGCGCTGTGAGGGGGTTGAGGTGCTGGCACGTTGGCAAGATGAAGAGCATGGTTGGATTAGTCCGGCGACCTTCATTCCGATGGCTGAAAACTTAGGTCTGATTAATGAGGTTGGGCAGCAAATACTGGTTGCTTCCTTGGTGGCTGCGCAGCGATGGAGGCAGGCTGGTTATGATCTGCATTTAGCCATCAACGTCTCTAGGCGGCAGTTATTTACTACCAGTTTTACCGAGCGGCTGTTGGATGAAGTCAAAAAATATCAAATTGAACCTGCACGTCTCATTTTAGAAATTACCGAAAGTGTTGCCCACTTGGATGCCGGGCATGCCTCGGAGCGCTTGCAGGAACTTAAGTCGGCGGGATTCCGGTTGGCGATTGACGACTTTGGAACAGGCTATTCATCACTTTCGCAATTGCACGAAATGCATTTGGATGAACTCAAAGTCGATATTTCATTTGTGCGACGTTTGAATGAGCCGAATGGCTTGTCGATGACTCAAGCGATTATCAATTTGGCGAGAGCCTTGAATTTAAAAACTGTGGCTGAAGGTGTTGAAACGCAAGAAGCGGCCGTGTTGTTAAAGCAGTTGGGTGTCGATTATTTCCAAGGCTACTATTTTGCCAAGCCTATGCCGTTGGATGAGTTTGAAGCGTGGTATAAAAATCAGCTCAAACATGAAACGATCTCTTGGGAAATCTAAGTCGCCTGTCACTGTCTAATACGCCTCATCAGCTATTCCGCAAGTGGGTTAGCTGCTTAAGCGGACGTAGTCATCGCGGTGCTGATGTGGTTTAATCGTGGTCATGAATACAACCTTTAAAACCGTTGCTTTAATCGGAAAATATAAGACGCCGGCGATTGCTGATCCCTTGTTGCGATTGGCGGGAATGCTCCACGAAAATGGCGTTTTTGTTATTGTAGATAGCCTCACAGCGGAACACCTTGGGCAGCATCAGTATCAAGTGTTGTCACTAGAGGAGATGAAGGGTAAGGTTGACTTGGCGGTGGTGATGGGAGGTGATGGCACGATGCTTAACATTGCTCGCACCCTTGCCCCCTTCGGCATTCCTCTGGTTGGAGTCAATCACGGCCGACTAGGCTTTCTGACTGACATTTCCCTTGATTCGATGAAACGGACACTTACCGCGATTATGCGTGGTGAGTATGTGACTGAGCGGCGCATGTTGCTGTGTGTTCGAGTAATGCGTGCGGATACCGAAGTTTTTCGGGGTATCGCATTTAATGAAATGGCGGTTCATCGCAGTAATATTGGTAGCATGATTGAGTGTGAAGTGCGTATCGATGGTGATTATCTTTACACGCAGCGCGCTGATGGCTTAATCATTTCAACCCCGACAGGATCAACAGCTTACGCCCTCTCCGCGGGTGGCCCGATCGTGCATCCCTCCTTGAATGTCATCACACTAGTGCCGGTTTGCCCGCATACTTTAAGTAATCGCCCAATTGTGGTGAGTGGTGGTGCGGAAATTGAAGTGTTAATGCATCGCACTGGCGAGGTGCATGTGCGCTTGGATAGTCACACGCATTTCGATTTGCAGTTACACGATAAATTGGTGATTTCGCGTCATCAAGAATTAGTGCATTTGCTGCACCCTGTGGGGCATAGTTACTACCACACCCTACGTGAAAAACTGCTCTGGAACAAATCTCTTTAAATGCTTAAATTTCTTAGTATCCGCGACTTTGTCATCGTCGCATCTCTTGAGCTCGACTTCTCTTCTGGCTTTACTGCACTCACCGGTGAAACTGGGGCAGGCAAATCTATTTTGATTGACGCGCTGTCGCTGGCATTGGGTGAGCGTGGCGATGGGACGATGGTGCGCGCTGGTTGTGAGCGTGCCGAAATTAGTGCTGAGTTCGATATTACTCAATTGTCTAATTTGCAATCTTGGTTGGCCGAACAAGAGCTCGAAGGTGATGCAGGTGTCTGTTTGATGCGTCGAGTATTAGACGCAGGAGGGCGTTCGCGTGGCTTTATCAACGGGCGCAGCGCCACCTTGCAACAAATGCGCGAAGCGGGCGAGCAGTTGCTCGATATTCATGGTCAGCATGCTCATCAGTCTTTATTGCGGCCAGATGCGCAACGCGATTTGTTGGATAGTCATGCGGGTTTACAGGCAGAGGTGTTGAGCGTGACGACTACGTTTAAGGCATGGCAAACGCTACATCGCCGCCGCGTGCAGTTGGAGCAAAATTCCGAAGCCGTTGCGGCAGAACGTGAACTTTTGTTGTTTCAACGCCGAGAACTGGAGGCGTTGAATTTTGCTGCAAGCGAGTGGGAGGTTTTACAGTCTGAGCATGCACGATTGTCCCACGCCTCAAGTTTATTGGAGACGGCGCAATTTGGTGTTGAAATACTGAGTGAATCTGAAAGCGCCTGTCTTGGTCAGCTCAATGCACTGACCACTAGGCTTCGAGCTGGTTTAGAGTTTGATGTTGGTTTGCAAGATTCGCTAACGATGTTGGAGAGCGCGCAAAACGATATTCAAGAAGCTGTTTACGCGCTGCGTCATTATCAGCAAAAGCTGGATGCTGATCCGCAATTGTTGCGCGAGCAAGAGCGTCGCTTGGCGGATGTGGTGGAAGCCTCGCGTAAATATCGTGTACCGCCTGAACAGTTGCCGCAAGCGTTAAAAAAAATTGTGACGCGTCTTGATGAGCTTGGCAGCAGTGACGATATGGTTGAGCTGGTTAAGCAAGACAAAGCGCTGCAAGATAGTTATCAAGCTGCAGCTAAAAAATTAACAGTGGTTCGCACTCAGGCAGCAAAAACACTGTCGGATGAAATTTCCACGGCGATGCAAACATTAGCGATGCAAGGGGGGCAGTTCGCGGTGCAATTGACTGCGCTGTCGGAAGGCAATGCCTATGGCTTGGAGACGGTTGAATTTCAAGTGGCAGCAAACCAAGGTACACCTTTACGTAATCTTGCCAAGGTGGCCTCTGGTGGCGAATTGTCACGTATCAGCCTAGCCATTCAAGTGGCTGCGAGCCGAGCCGCTACCGTGCCTACATTGATTTTCGATGAGGTGGATAGCGGTATTGGAGGGCGTGTGGCAGAAATTGTGGGGGATCTGTTAAAACAATTGGGTACGCGCTATCAAGTGATGTGTGTCACCCATCTGCCGCAAGTGGCGGCCAAAGCCGATGCACAATGGCAAGTTAGCAAGGGGGCGCAAAATGGTACAACGCTCAGTCAAATTCGAGTATTGACGACTGATGAGCGCGTGGAAGAAATTGCGCGCATGTTGGGTGGGGTGACGATCACCGACACGACGCTGAAGCATGCTGCGGAAATGTTGGGAGTTGCCGCTTAAGGTATGATGCGCACCGTTTTTCGATCTATTGAAAGTGAATTTATGCGTCTTAGTTTAGTCCTCATTACGTTGTTGATGGCATCGTGTAGCTTGCTGACCCCCCACAAGGTTGAAGTTAGACAGGGCAATCTTATTTCGCCAGAAATGCAGGCCAAGGTAAAAATTGGCATGACACAACAGCAGGTTAGGGCGGCACTCGGCACGCCGTTGGTCAATGATATTTTTCATGCTAACCGTTGGGACTATATTTATCGTTTCCAATCTGAAGGTCAGTTGATTGAAGAGAAGAAAATGACTTTGTATTTCGTGAATGATGTGTTGCAGCGCATTGAAAATGCTGTGTCAGAGAAAAAATAGGACGAATGATGAGTAAAGTTAAAGTGGTGATTGCAGGTTGTTCCGGTCGCATGGGAAGAGTGTTGTTGGAATGCGTGGCGCAGGCCGATGATTTGGTTTTGCATGCCGTGTTAGATCACGCCTCTAGTTCTGCAATCGGTAAAGATGCAGGTGAGTATGGCGGTGCGCGTGGCGTTACCATTGGCGCAGATGTTTCCGCGGCCTTGCGTGGCGCAGATGTGTTGATTGATTTCACTCGCCCTGAAGGTACCTTGCACCATCTTGAGGTTTGTCAGCAGCTAGGTGTGGGCATTGTTGTTGGCACCACCGGTTTTAATGCGCAGCAAAAAGCGCAGTTGGGTGCGGCAGCACAAAAGATAGGTGTTGTGTTTGCGCCCAATATGAGCGTGGGTGTGAACCTTACTTTTAAATTACTTGAAACCGCAGCCAAGGTGTTAAGCCATGGTTATGACATTGAGATTATTGAAGCGCATCATCGTCATAAAGTGGATGCGCCTTCAGGCACAGCCTTGGGGATGGGCGAGGTGGTCGCTCGCACTTTAGGGCGAGATTTGGAGCAGTGCGCAGTCTATGGGCGCGAAGGTGTTACAGGTGAGCGAGATCCTTCTACCATTGGTTTTGCCACGGTGCGTGGCGGCGATATTGTAGGTGACCATACGGTATTGTTTGCGGGTACCGGCGAACGTATAGAAATTACCCATAAGGCCAGCAGTCGCGCAACCTTTGCGCTGGGCGCGTTGCGGGCTGCACGCTTTCTAAAAGCTAATCCTGCTGGAATGTACGACATGCAAGATGTGCTCGGTTTAAGGTAATTTACTAAATATAAACATATAGTTATATTTATTTAGCAGGAGGCTAAAGCATGGACTGGAAAATACTCGCTACTGTTTTTGTATCGGTATTCATCGCTGAAATGGGTGATAAAACACAGCTTGCCACCATGCTGTTTGCCTCGGATAAAGAGGTTAGTAAGTGGACAATTTTCTTTGGTGCCTCGATTGCGCTAGTGGCAACTTCAGCCATCGGTGTGTTACTTGGTGGCACTATTTCCAATTACATCAGTGAAAAACATTTGCACTACGCTGCAGGACTAGGCTTTGTGATTATTGGTGTGTGGACACTGTGGAAAGCCTAAGTAGCTAAACTAATCGCCCACCGTTTAGCTATTTTCCGAGTTATTTTTTTGGCAACTGGGCAGTTCGATTTAAGAGTAAATCAATTGCATCCATCATCATTGGCATGGCTGCTTTTTCCGTAGGAACCTCTCCGTTGTAAACGCCAATCAATGAGCGAGTTTCGGCTTGGATTTTTTTCACGGCGAGCCAAGAAATGCGCTTAGTTGCCCCTTGCTTGATCCAAGGGTTTTTACTTGCGCCGATGTGTTTTTCTCCCTCGCCAGGATAGTCAATTGCATTAGCCATTTCGACTGCTGTGAAAGCGACATAAATAAACTTTTGTTCATCATCTGCATTGATCGAAACCATCGAAAAGGGGTCTATGCCGTCGCGTATATGTTTATGTACATCAGGAAGGTTGCCAGTGGTTAAGCTTTGCTCGATTTTGGTGGCGAAAGTTTTTCCCATAATGGTTGGGTTGTTTTGAACTCCTTTAACCGAGACTAAGGCATTTGTGTGGCTGGAGAAACTATCAAACCAGGCTTCGAAATACAGCGTTGCCTCTGCTTGTTTTTGGTCTGGCTCAATGGTGAGGCCAGCTTGAGATAGTTTCGCAGCAACGATAGCACTTAGTTTGGGTAGGCATGGCTTGGACAGATTTTCGATGGCGCAAACATATATGCCATTTGGATAGCTCTTCGGTTTCAGATATAAATTGCCGAGGGGAGTTTCAGAGAGCACTTGCGTCAAAATAACGGGCTCGAAGATTTTTCGTTTTTGATCTTTTAGTGCCATCGCGGTAGGTGCTTTGCGCGCTTGCATGGCCTTCATTGAGCATCCCGCTAAGAAGGCTAGGGCAACCAGCAGTAATGCAAATTTGATTAATTTCGCAACCATACAGTCCTCACTTCGCTACGTTTTGCGTTTTGATAGGCGTTCATTTTACGGTATCATTGCACCCCATGACCAAATACATCTTCATTACCGGCGGCGTGGTGTCTTCTCTGGGTAAAGGCATCGCCGCCGCCTCCCTCGCGGCGATTCTTGAATCACGCGGCCTTAAAGTAACCATGCTTAAGCTAGATCCCTATATTAATGTGGATCCGGGCACCATGAGTCCATTTCAGCACGGCGAAGTATTTGTCACTGAAGACGGTGCTGAGACCGACTTGGACTTGGGGCATTACGAGCGGTTCGTTACTGCCAAAATGCGCAAGTCGAATAACTTTACCACCGGACAAATTTACGACAGCGTGATTAAAAAAGAGCGTCGTGGAGAATACCTGGGCAAAACCGTTCAGGTGATTCCGCATATCACCAATGAAATTCAAGCTTTCATCGAGCGCGGCGCTGCGGCCTCTTACGAAGGTCAGGCAGATGTGGCGATCGTTGAAATTGGCGGCACGGTTGGTGATATCGAGTCATTGCCGTTCCTTGAGGCGGCGCGTCAGATGAATCTGCGTTTAGGGCGTAACAGCACAGCCTTTGTGCATTTGACGCTCGTGCCTTACATTGCCAGTGCTGGCGAATTAAAAACTAAGCCAACCCAGCACAGCGTGCAAAAATTACGCGAGATCGGTATTTTTCCAACAGCCTTGTTATGCCGTGCGGATCGCCCGATTCCTGATGACGAGCGTGCAAAAATTTCGTTGTTCTCTAACGTGAGAGAAGAGGCCGTCATCTCTGTTTGGGATGTCGATAGTATTTACAAGATTCCACAAATTTTGAATGATCAAGGGTTGGATCGTATTGTTTGCGAAGAACTTGCCATCAATCCTGCCCCTGCCGATCTATCGGTATGGAAAGGTTTGATTCACGCGCTTGAGCATCCTAAGCACGAAGTGACGATTGGCATGGTGGGTAAATATGTTGAGCTAACTGAGTCTTACAAGTCGTTGATCGAAGCGTTGCGTCATGCGGGTATTCATACGTTGACGAAAGTAAATATCGAATACATTGATTCGGAAGTGTTTGAGGCGAGTGATCGTGCGGGCCTAAATCATTTTGACGCAGTGTTGGTTCCTGGTGGTTTTGGCAAGCGTGGCACAGAAGGCAAGATTGCAGCGATACGTTATGCGCGTGAAAACAAAGTGCCTTACCTCGGCATCTGTTTAGGGATGCAGCTTGCAGTCATCGAATATGCTCGACACGTTGCAGGGATGAGCGATGCAAGCTCGACAGAGTTTGATCTTGAAACTGAGCATCCAGTTGTTGCGTTGATTACCGAGTGGCTTGATCGCGATGGCAAAGTGGCTACCCGTAGCGAAAATTCAGATCTCGGCGGCACCATGCGCTTGGGGGCACAGCGTTGCCCGATAAAGGCAGGTACTTTAGCTTCGAGTATTTATGGAGCTGATGTGAATGAGCGTCATCGTCATCGTTATGAAGTAAATAATCATTACGTGCCAGAACTTGAAAAGGCGGGCATGGTGATTTCGGCGCGAACCCCCTCAGAAGATTTACCTGAGATTATGGAGTTGCCACAGACAATGCACCCTTGGTTTGTTGGCGTGCAATTCCATCCTGAATTTACTTCTACTCCGCGTGATGGACACCCACTGTTCAAAGCCTTTGTTGAAGCTGCCGTGGCTTACAAGGAGAAAGTATGAAGCTTTGCAACTTTCAAGTTGGTCTAGATCAGCCGTTTTTTTTGATCGCTGGTCCTTGTGTGATTGAATCCGAGCAGATGGCTTTGGATACCGCGGGCCAGTTGAAAGAAATCTGCAACGAGTTACAGATAAACTTCATTTACAAATCTTCTTACGACAAAGCCAATCGTAGTTCTGGAAAAACGTTCCGCGGTTTTGGCTTGGATGCTGGACTAAAGATTCTAGAAAAAGTGAAAGCCCAGATTGGCGTTCATGTGTTGACAGACGTGCATAGCATTGAAGAAATCGGACCCGTTGCTTCAGTTGTCGATGTGCTGCAAACACCCGCATTTTTATGTCGTCAAACTGATTTTATTCACGCAGCTGCCTCTGCGGGCAAGCCCGTGAATATTAAAAAAGGCCAATTTCTGTCGCCGTGGGATATGAAGAATGTGGTGGATAAAGCACGTGAAGTAAGCGGCGAAGACAACATCATGGTGTGCGAGCGCGGCGCTTCTTTTGGGTACAACAATTTGGTGTCGGATATGCGCTCGTTAGCAGTGATGCGCAACACTGGCTGCCCTGTCGTGTTTGACGCAACCCATTCGGTGCAGTTGCCAGGCGGCCAGGGTACAAGTTCAGGAGGTCAGCGCGAATTTGTGCCGGTGTTAGCACGTGCGGCGATTGCTGCGGGCGTTGCTGGCGTGTTTATGGAAACACATCCCAATCCTTCTCAAGCGATGTCGGATGGGCCAAATGCATTTCCATTAGGGCACCTGAAAGAATTGCTTTTAACGATGCGCGTTTTGGATAACGCGGTGAAACAACAAGGTTTGATTGAAGAGAAATTAGATTTACGCAATATTTAAAAATATTTTAGTTACTTAATTAAGGAAAAAAAGATGAGCGCAATTGTTGATGTAATCGCCCGTGAGATATTGGATTCTCGTGGTAACCCAACGGTAGAAGCAGATGTGCTATTGGAGTCTGGCGTAATGGGCCGTGCGGCCGTGCCTTCTGGCGCATCTACTGGCACGAAAGAGGCAGTTGAACTTCGTGATGGCGATAAAAAACGCTATCTCGGTAAAGGCGTGCTCAAAGCGGTTGAGTTTGTAAACACTGAAATCGCTGAAGCGATTGTTGGTTTGGATGCGGCTGAGCAAGCATTCATCGACCAAACGATGATTGACTTGGATGGCACAGAAAACAAATCGCGCCTTGGTGCGAATGCAATCTTGGCGGTTTCTATCGCAGTGGCTAAAGCCGCAGCGGAAGAGTCTGGCTTGCCTTTGTATCGTTATTTTGGCGGCGCAGCGCGTATGGAAATGCCAGTGCCAATGATGAACATCATCAACGGTGGGGCACATGCGGAAGGCGGCGCAGACATTCAAGAATTCATGGTGATTCCAGTGGGGGCAGCTAGCTTCCGCGAAGCATTGCGTTGTGGCGCTGAGGTGTTTCATCACTTGAAAAAGATTTTACATGACCGTGGTTTGGCAACTACCGTGGGTGATGAAGGTGGCTTTGCTCCGGCGCTAGGTTCAAATGAAGGTGCGCTGAAAGTGATTGTTGAAGCGATTGAAGCAGCGGGTTATGTGCCGGGTGCGGACGTTGCAATCGGCATGGACTGTGCGGCTTCCGAGTTTTACAAAGATGGAAAATATCACCTTAAAGCCGACGGCTTAGTGCTGAATAGCCAGCAAGTGATCGATTTGTATGCAACTTGGGTTGATAAGTATCCAATCATCAGCATTGAAGATGGCATGAGCGAGCATGACTGGGACGGTTGGAAGTTGCTGACGGATCGTCTGGGCAAAAACATTCAATTGGTGGGTGACGATATTTTTGTAACCAACACGAAAATATTCCGTGAAGGTATCAAGCGCGGCATCGCTAATTCGATCCTGATCAAAGTAAACCAGATCGGCACCTTGACTGAAACTTTTGCTGCCATCGAAATGGCAAAACGCGCAGGCTACACGGCTGTGATTTCACATCGTTCAGGCGAAACAGAAGACTCCACGATTGCAGACTTGGCGGTAGCCACTAACGCAATGCAAATCAAAACTGGCTCTTTATCACGCTCTGATCGTATGGCGAAATATAACCAGCTATTGCGCATTGAAGAAGACTTAGGTGAAAGTGCTTCCTACCCTGGTAATGCAGCGTACTATCAGCTTGGTTAATGCTGCGTCCCGTTACACTGATACTGATCACCCTTATCCTGCTGTTGCAGTACCCATTATGGCTGGGCAAGGGTAGTTGGTTCAAAGTATGGGATGTTGATCGGCAAGTGCAAGCACAGAAAAAAATAAACCAACAAACTCAGCAGCGTAATGCTGCGTTAGATGCCGAAGTTAGAGATTTGAAAAAAGGCACGGACGCGATTGAAGAGCGTGCGCGTAGCGAGTTAGGGATGGTGAAGCGCGATGAGGTGTTTTTTCAGATCGTCGGTGGACATCCTCCGCTACCAAGCTCAACAGTCGTTGTGACTAAACCGTAAGAATAATAAATGTTAAAATAAAAAAGCGGTAAGCAATTTTGCTTACCGCTTTTTTATTTGATGCAGTGTTTATCCTGCTACGCGCTCTGCTGCTTGCACGGTATTGGCTACCAACATGGTAATAGTCATGGGACCCACACCACCCGGCACGGGTGTAATCCAACCCGCCACTTCTTTTGCTGAATCAAAATCCACATCACCGCATAGCTTGCCATCAGGTAGGCGATTGATACCAACATCAATCACGGCAGCGCCGGGTTTGATCATGTCGCCAGTAATCATCTTGGCTCTACCAGTAGCGACCACGAGAATATCCGCATCACGAGTGAACTTTTCCAGATCAATCGTCTTCGATGTGCAAATGGTAACGGTGGCATTTTGCTGCAACAACATAAGCGCCATTGGCTTGCCGACGATGTTGCTACGGCCAACCACAACAGCATGTTTTCCTTCAATGCTCACGCCACTTTTTTCTAGAAGCTTCATCGCACCATAAGGCGTGCAGGGTGGGAATTTGGTATTGCCTGTCACTAACGCACCGACGTTCATCTGATGAAAGCCATCAACGTCTTTATCAGGGCTGATAGCTTCTAACACCTTATTGCTGTCGATGTGTTTAGGTACGGGTAGTTGTACCAAAATGCCGTGAATTTTAGCATCGGCATTAAGCTTGGCAATTTGCGCCAGTAATGCAGCTTCACTTGTATCAGCAGGCATCACGATGTGTTCAGAGTGCAGTCCTAATTCAGCACAGGCTTTCACTTTGTTGGCGACGTACACTTTAGAGGCCGGGTCTTCGCCAACAATGATGACCGCTAACCCCGGTGTAACGCCACGCGCTATTAAAGCATCTGCGCGAACCTTCCATTCGGCGCGCACTTCTTGCGCAATGGCTTTACCGTCAATTATTTTTGCAGTCATAGTGATTAAAACTCAGGCTTAACGTCAGCCTTCTGGTAGTTAGCAACGCCATCTAAAATTTCTTTACGTGCCGCTTCAATGTCTGCCCAGCCCTCAATCTTCACCCACTTGTTGGGCTCTAGGTCTTTGTAATGCGCAAAGAAATGTTCGATCTGTTTGAGTAATACTTCCGGTAACTCGGTGTAGCTTTTCAATCCGCGATATACGGTGGTGAGTTTATCCACAGGCACAGCCAAGACTTTGGCATCGAATCCTGCCTCATCTTCCATTTTCAAAACAGCCAGTGGGCGGCAACGCACGACCACACCAGTTTGCAATGGAATGGGGGTCACCACTAAAACGTCGACTGGGTCGCCATCATCTGAAAGCGTGTGGGGGATGT
>JBAXEJ010000024.1:0-34095 GCA_037140475.1 Gallionellaceae bacterium | reverse complement strand
TTGCTCTGTTTTCATACGCAGCGTGATGGCCTCAATCGCTGCGTTCTCTGCATCCGTGCGTTGATCAGAAATAATTTTCGCTTCTTCAGCCAAGGCGGCACGTTTTTGAGCGGCTTCTGCGGCTTGCTTGTCTGCGGCAACGCGCAACTGTTCGGCATGGAGTGCCATCGTTTCAGCAGCCAGCATCTCTTCTTCAGCTAGACACGCAGCTACCATCAGCTCGCAACGCTCTTCAGCCATAGCCAAACGTTCATTCAATGCATCAAATTTTTTCTGCATTTTTTGCGTTGCTTGAGCTTCAGTCTTTGCTAATTTTTGCTGATTAGGCAGAATTTGCGCATCCATTGCGGCGCGTTCATCCGCTTTTTGTTTCGCGATGTCAGCGTACTGTGCATTTTGATTGGCGATTTCGATCGCGGCAGTTTCAGCTTGAAGTTGCAACTCAACACCGCGTGCCGCACGCATTTCAGCTTCAGCACGATGGCGAGCCACATCCACTAAATCGCGCTCGGCATGCATTTTTGCGGCGGCAGCTTGCTTGGCTTGTGTCTCCGCGGCTAATAAATCACGTGCTTCAATTTCTGCTACTTCAAGTAATTTATTTGCTTCTTCGCGCTCAAGTGCAGCGGCTTGCTCAATCTCAACACGCGCATTCAGCAAGGCCAACATTTCTTGCTCGGCTTTCAATTTACGCTCAACTGCAATACGACTTTCTTGCTCTTTTTCAGCGGCAATTCGTGCAATTTCGGCAATCTTTAATTCAGCTGCCACACGCGCACTGGCTTCAGCTTGTGCTTGTTGCTCGATGCGAGCACGCATCTCAATTGTCTCAGTCACTTGGCGCTCTTCCTCGGCACGCGCCAATTCGGCGCGTTCAGCCTCAAGCGTTGCGGCTACACGTGCTTGAATCTCTGCCAACGCAATCGTTTCAGCGCGAGAACGATATTGATTGGCTTCTTGCGCAGCAGTTTCTGCCATCAGCTTGGCATTCACCAGCGCCAACACTTCTTTTTCAGCGTTAAATTTTTCTTGTGCCGCTTTTGTTAATCGAACTTCCGCACTGATCTTTTCTTGCGCCAGCAATGCAGACTCCCTATCCATATTCGCACGCTCTTCGATCAGCGTGCGCATGCGCTGCTCTTCACTCAGGCGTCTTTCTAACTCCGCCTTCGCTTGTCGTTCCGCATCAATCTTTTCCTGAACAGCCTCTGTTAAGATCTGTTCAGCTTTTAATTTTTGGTTAGCCGCGTCAGTTAATTCGCGCTCTAAAAGCAAACGCGATTGCACTTCAGCCACTAATTGCGACTCGTTTCGGCTACGTAATTCGATTTGATCAGCCAAGTCGTTTTCTTGCCGCACTTTGCTGTGGGCAATTGCACGAGCATGTGCCTCAGCACGTGCCCTCACCTGCACCGCGAGTTGCGCTTCGATTTCAGCTTCCATACGGCCACGCGCCTCATGGATTGCCTCTGTTTCGGCACGGTTCTCATCGGTAACTAAACGAATTTTCTTTTGAACTGACATGATCTACCTCATTCACGTTATAACCAAGACACTGGCTTGACGCTAAGGTAGCAGTTTGAGATTTTCGGCATGGGCCGAATAAAGGTGAAAAACTAGGCTATTTCAATGATGGCTTTTTAGAGCACTAAAATAAATAGGAATGCTATGCAAGCCATCCCTATTTAATATATTGTTTTTATTGAGTTATTTTAAACGATAAAATTGCTTTTGCTCTATTTCACTGCGGAGTCAATAGTAATTTTCAATCCGCTCTTGCCAGGCTTTAATGGACTGCTCATTCCTTGTAAATCCCCCGGTTCAGACATGGCATTTCCTGATTTGGAGATACGAGCCACAACCACCACCTCATCAAAATTGGATAGTTTCATCTGCGGTGCCATTGCCATGCTGTCATCCAAACTAAATTCCAATGGCAAATCTTTCACTTGTTTACGCACAATCGCCAGTGGCATTTTCGGGCCTTGCGCAGCACGTGCCAACACAAACACCGTATCTGTTGGGCTGGTCTGCGCTTTAAGCGCGGGGCTCAACGTTACTGTTCCAGTAATGCGTTCTTTACCCGCCGAGGCGGATTGATTAGGTTGTTGCGCGGGTGCGCTCTGCTCCATCATCGGCGCTTTTCCGCCTTTAGCTTGGGCCATAAATTGCTTAGCTTGTTGGATACCCCCAGCGATCATTTTGGCATCTTCACTATCCGCAGGGAGGCCATTTAATAAGTGCCCCCAATGACGAACCGCAGCTTGGTAATCTCCGCTCTCCATCGCGGCCGAGCCTGCCAAAGCCAACGCTTTGGGGTGGTTCGGATCAAGCGCAAGCGCCTTTTCAATCAGTTTAGTTGGTGGACCGGCGAGTTTTTGACCATGCACCATTGCCAACATGTCCGCGTAGTCAGCCCAAATCCACGCTTCATCTTTTACAAATTCGGTAAGCTTTTCATAAAGTTTTACTGAGTCTGAATAACGCTCCATTTCGCCATAGGCACGCGCAAGTAATAATAACGATTCGCCATCTGCCGGATTTTGCGCAATCTTGTCTTCTAAGGTTTTGATTGATGCGGGCATGCTGGTATTGGCTGGCAAGCTGGCATTCATCATCGCAGCCTCAGGCGCGAAGGCGTTAAGATTACCAATTTTTAGATAAAGCCCAACCATCGCCAATGGCAAAACAACAGCAAGAGCGATAGCCAATTTTTTAAATGGGTTATGTAAAGCTGTTTCAGTTTGTTCTTCCTTAACCTCATCTAATAATCGTGACTGCAACTCGCGCTTGCCCTGTTCATGCAGCTCAGGTGTTAACAATCCGTTACTGAGATCCAAATCCATCTCGGCGATTTGGTCGCGGAAAATTTCGAGGTTAGCCGCATCTCGCGCGACGGCATTGCTCTTATGTCCTCCACGCCACAATGGCAGCACCACAAACAATATGGCTACAACAATGAGTAGCGCGCTGATTATCCAAAATATTGTCATGCTTTATTTTCTTTATCGTTATTGAGTAAGGTATTCGCGCGTTGTTGTGCTTCAGCAGAAAGGGCAATTTCGGGCACCGCTTGACGACGTTTTCGGAGTTGCAGAAACAACGCGCCACCTGCTACTAATAGCAATGCAAACGGGCCAAACCAAAGTAGCAATGTATATGACTTAACCGGCGGTTGATACAGCACAAAATCGCCGTAACGTGACACTAGATAATCAATGATTTCTTGATCCGTCAAACCTTTGTTCATCTGTTCACGTACTTCACGTCGCAGATCTTCAGCAAGTTCAGCATGAGAGCTTGCGAGCGATTCATTTTGGCAAACAAGACAACGCAATTTTTCTGCCAAACCAATCATACGTTTTTCTAACACAGGGTCGGCAGCCATATCTTTGGCTTCGCCGGCACTAGCGAAAGTGGGTATCAAACAAAATAATAAAACCAACAGGGAGCGCATCATGGTTTTTTCTCCAACTCGGCCACCAGCGGCAAGATTTTTTCGCGCAGGTTTTGTGGTGTCACTGGGCCAATCTGTTTGTATTGAATGACGCCCTGCTTATCGATCACGTAAGTTTCTGGCACGCCATACACTCCGTAAGCAATGCCGATACGGCCCTCTATGTCTGAGACGCTCAGCACATAGGGATTACCGCCCTCGCGCAAGGTTGTCAGCGCATCAGCCCTTTTATCTTTGTAATCGAGACCATAAATTGGCACGATGTTTTGGCGAGATAAATCAAGAAGTACGGGATGCTCTTCACGACAAGAAACACACCATGAAGCCCAAACGTTGAGTAACCACACTTTGCCTTTCATATCGGCAGGTGAAAACTGTTTAGTTGGTTCAGCCAGCTGCGGTAAGGTGAAAGTGGGAGCAGGCTTGCCGACTAAAGGTGAAGGGACTTCGCGTGGATCAAGATTGAGTCCGACATATAGAAAGCCTGCCAACACTACAAAAATAACAAACGGCCAAATAAAACGATTCATGCTGTTTTCTCCTTTACGGCAGCTTCTGGCTCGAGCGCATCCTTATTTTTTTTCGCGTGAATTCGGTAACGACGATCACTAATTGCGAAAATTCCGCCTAATGCCATCAACACGCAACCAGCCCAAATCCAATCAACGAACGGTTTTACGTAAACGCGCACAGCCCAAGCACCATTGCTATCAGGGATCGGTTCACCCAAGGAAACATACAAATCGCCAAATAAACCTGGTTCAATCGCCGCTTCGGTCATCGGCATTCCCGAGGCGTTGTAATTACGTTTTTCCGGGAAGAGCTCGTTCACGATACGGTCATTCTTCTTAATCACAACATGCCCGCGAGCAGCGTGATAGTTAGGTCCTTCAATATCTGTCACCCCATCAAAGCGGAAGACATAACCTCCTGCCTCAACCGTGTCGCCTACTTCCATACGCACATCACGCTCAGTTTCGTAGCCTTTAACCATCGTTACGCCGATCACGAAGACCGCGATACCTAAGTGAGCGAGCTGCATACCGTAATAGCTGAGCGATTGTTTTTTAAGTCTGTGCATCAGGCTGCCCTCATTGCCTAAGCGTTTATGCAAATCGAGCGCGCCGGTCGTGATTACCCAGAAAGCCAACATGAATCCAAGCGCTATTAACGGTGTCCAAGTACCCAATGCAAGCGGTAGCAAGAGTGCGAGAGTTAGGCTCACAACGAATGCCCAGCGCACGCGAGCCCAAATATCGGACAAGCTCGCTTGCTTCCAACGAGCGACAGGGCCTAAACCCATCATGACAATCAACAGCGCCATCAATGGCACAAACACTGTGTTGAAATAGGGAGGGCCAACAGATAGCTTGCCGAAACCTAGCGCATCCATAAACAAAGGATAGAGCGTGCCGAGGAATACCGAAGCTGAGGCTACTGATAACAGCACGTTGTTGGTGAGCAACATCGACTCTCTCGAGATAATGTCAAACTTGCCACCCAAACCAATTTTCGGCGCACGCCATGCGAACAACAACAAGGATGCGCCAATTACGATGACGAGGAAGGACAGAATAAAAACACCGCGCTTTGGATCGGTCGCAAAAGCATGCACCGAAGTCAACACACCAGAGCGGACGAGGAAGGTGCCCAACAGGCTCAGTGAGAAAGCGGCAATCGCCAGCAACACGGTCCAGCTTTTAAATGCGCCACGTTTTTCTGTGACAGCGAGCGAGTGAATGAGCGCGGTACCCACCAACCAAGGCATGAAGGAAGCATTTTCAACAGGGTCCCAAAACCACCAGCCGCCCCAACCCAGTTCGTAATAGGCCCACCAACTACCCAAAGCGATACCAAAGGTCATAAATACCCAAGCAATCGTCGTCCACGGACGCGACCAGCGTGCCCAGGTTGAATCAAGCTGACCACCCAACAAAGCAGAGATAGCGAAAGCAAACGCGACAGAAAAACCCACATAACCCATATAAAGCATCGGCGGATGAATCACGAGACCAGGATCTTGCAATAAAGGATTTAAATCGCGACCATCCATCGCAGCGGGGAACAAGCGATCAAATGGGTTGGAGGTAAACAGCATAAACAATAGGAAACCAACCGAGATTAGACCCATCACGCCAATGACGCGAGCCACCATTTCTTGTGGAAGGTGCTTGCTGAATGACGCGACGGCGATGCTCCACAATGCCAATAAAAAAGCCCACAACAATAACGAACCCTCATGGCCGCCCCACAAGGCCGCGATGCGATACTCAATCGGCAATTGCGAGTTTGAATGTTGTGCCACGTACAACACCGAGAAATCATTGTTGATGAAAGAGATCAGTAAGCACACAAAAGCAAAGGTAATAAATACAAATTGCCCAAACGCTAGTGGTCTGGCAACTCCCATTAACACAGAGTTACTGCGAGCCGCGCCATAGATTGGGAGTCCGCCTTGAATCAGCGCAAGAAACAACGCAACGATCAGCGCAAAATTTCCAAGTTCAGGAATCATAGTTTGAGAAATCATGGGGAAATCCGATTATTTAGTAGGAGTCACAGCGGAAGCTGCTGCATTATTTTTCTGTGCTTTATCCAAAGCATCTTTAGCTTCAGGCGGCATATAGTTCTCGTCGTGTTTTGCCAGCACTTCATCAGCGTAAAACACATTGCCTTCTTGCAGCTTACCCTGAGCAACTACACCTTTACCTTCTTTAAAAAGATCAGGCAGGATGCCTTTGTAAACCACTTCCATCTCTTTTGAAGTGTCGGTAATTTTGAAATGGACGGTCAACCCGTCTTTGGCTCGCACGACACTGCCCTCTTCCACTAGACCACCAATACGGAAGCTACGGCCTTGTGGGGCTTCTTTATTGAATACTTGCGTTGGTGTGAAATACAAGCTGACATTATCTTTCAAGGCAAACAACACCAAGCCAACCGCGCCACCCAATAGTGCTACGCCAAACAAAATAAACATTAATCGTTTTTTACGCGGTGTCATTCTTCTTCTCCTGCGTCACGCATCAAGCGTAACTGCTGTAATGTAATCTTTCTTTTATGGCGAACCAGTGCTATTTCAATCAGGAATATCAGCACAGCCACGCCGTAAGAACCCCAAACAAAGAAGCCATAGCCATTCATAGCAAAAAATTCGTACCAGTTCATGACTTCACCCCCGAAACGTTCCTAGTGAAATCCATCGTTTGGCGACGGAGGTTCGACGCGCTCATTCCCGCGCCCTCCGCTTTCGCGCACCGTGTCATGATCGCACCTCCTGCAACTCGCTCACCCATTGCGTCGCGCGTTCCCGTTCCAAAATAATGCTACGAACGCGAGCCAAGCTCACCGCGATGACATACAGCCAACAGGCCGCTAACGTGATGAACATGGCTTGCTGCATGGCGATGTGCATGCTAGTGCCAGTGAATTTGATGGTCGAGCCTTGATGCAAGGTGTTCCACCACTTGACCGAGAAATAAATAATCGGCACGTTCACTGAACCAACAATAGCCAACAGCGCACCCGCGCGATCAGCGCGACGAGGGTCATCAATTGAAGCTTGCAAGGCAATGAAACCCAAATACAAAAATAACAAAATGAGTTCAGAGGTCAGGCGGGCATCCCAAACCCACCATGCACCCCACATTGGTTTACCCCACAACGCACCGGTCCACAGTGAGATAAAAGCAAACAATGCTCCTGTTGGCGCTAAGGACGTTGCCATCATAGAAGACAGGCGGGTATTAAAAATCAATCCCAGTGCAGCATAGCCCGCCATAAGGAGGTAAATAAACATCGACAATATGGAGGCGGGCACATGAATAAAAATGATGCGGTAGGCTTCGCTTTGCACTGCATCCGGCGGGGCAACGAAGAAGCCAATATACAAGCCCACCACGAACAAAAATGCGGCAGGTACTGCAAACCAAGGAATCAACTTGCCTGCCAAGTGATAGAAAGTTGAGGGTGCGGAATATTTAAACCAGTTAATCGACAAATCTCACTCCATTGAAATACGCAAAGCTTGAGCCGTAACCCAAGGCGTAAAAGCTAATGCTACAAGCAACATTGCGCCTAATAAAGACGCATGCGGCACAATCGTCATGCCAGTGTTCACCGCCTCAATTGCCCCTGCTCCAAAAATCAATACTGGAATGCACAAGGGCAACACCAACAAAGAAACCAAAACGCCACCTCCCCGCAAACCTAAGGTGAGCGCTGCGCCAATCGCACCAATCATGCTGAGTATGGGTGTACCTAACAACAACATCAACACCATTACGAGTAAGGCATCTGGGGACATGTCAAATTGTAGCCCCAGCACGGGTGCAATTAGCACTAAGGGCAAACCAGACAACATCCAGTGCGCCAAAATTTTGCCTAATACCAATACCGATAACGACTGCGGCGCTAACAGCATCTGCTCTAAGGTGCCATCCAAATAGTCTGCCGAAAACATTCGCCCCAGCGACAACATCGATGACAACAGCGCAGCAACCCATACAATACCACCAGCCATTTTGCGCAACATATCCAACTCAGGCCCAACACCGAGTGGAAACAAACTCACCACCATCACGAAAAATATCAATGTGGTCAACACATCAGATCGCCGACGCATCGCTAGTAACAAATCTCGTCGAATGATGGTTACCAGCAATCCAAGCAAAGATAATTTGTTCATGACAGCATCAATTGCTTGGTTGTAACACCTGCCACTTGCAAAGGTTGATGAGTGGTAAAAATAACCATGCCCCCCTTCGACAAGTGTTCGCCAATAAGTTCCTGCATTAAATCGACAGCCCCCACATCTAGCGCGGTCAATGGCTCATCCAAAATCCACAAAGGAACATTACCAATGAGCAAACGACTCAAAGCAACGCGCCGGCGCTGGCCCTGTGATAGCACTTTCACTGGCAAATGCTCGCGACGGCGTAGTCCCATGCGGCGCAAAGCGGCCAACGACTCTTTATCATCCACTTCGCAACCTGCTAGACCTGTGCTGATCTGTAGGTTTTCTAACGCGTTCAATTCATCTTTAATGGCGTTGTGATGACCGAGGTAAATCATCTCGGAAAAATACGCTTCGGCTAATTCTTTGACGCTTTCACCTCTCCAGCGTATTTCGCCGGCGACAGGTTGCATGAAGCCACACAGGGTACGCAACAAGCTGGTTTTGCCGCTACCATTTTCACCTTGCACCTGCATCAACTCGCCTGCGCCAAGCGAGAAATTCAGCCCAGTAAACAAGGAGTGGTCGCCACGTGAGCATGCAAGGTTACTTACTTCCAGCATGGGGTAAAAATCCGATTCAAATCAAAATAGCCGCGAATTATATACGAAGGCTGAAGTAGCGCCGTATACAGCAAGCCATGTATGCGATAAAAAACACCGCTTCAAGAGCGGTGTTTTAATGACCTAAAACCACTTTATTTTTTCTCTTCTGGTGCAAATGCTTTGATGCTTATGTCAGCGTTTTTCTTAGCTTCTTGCAAATAAGCAGAGAGCAAGGCTTCACCGGTTATTTGTGCAATTTGCTGCATATAGCGACTACGTTTAGCTTCATCAATCGACGCAATTTCAGTCACTGCATCAACCCTTGCCAACATATAGCCCTGAGCGGATTTCACCCCCACATATGCAGGCAACTTGCCTGGACTTGCTTTAAATACCTGCTTCGCCAATTCCAACTCAACACCTGCACGTTGAACGGAAGAAGCCTCTCGCGAGATACTCTTGGTCGCTGACCATGAAACGTCCACTTTTTCGCCCTTTTGCAGACGATCCAAGAGTTCTGATCCATGCTTTTCGACCAATTCAAACGCTTGCTTACGTTCTAGTTGATTGCGAATAGCCGCCGAAACTTCTTGCAAAGTACGCACGCTGGCAGCTTGATACTCAACCGCTCTTGCCGCCAACAAAGTATTGGGGGCAATTTCGACAGGAGATGTATTGCGCTTATTTTTGATCGCATCCTCTGAAAATGCCGTCTGCAATGCTTTCTCCGTCCAGATACCTGACGGCGCTTGTCCTTTGGTTAACCACACTGCAGGCTGCACCGTTGCTTTAACCAATTCAGCAGCAGGCTTCAGGCTATCACTCTGTTCATAAACAGTATTGCCGAATTTTTCTGCAAGTTCGGCAAATTGGTCACTCGCTTTTTGCGCTTTGATGCGTTGCGTTATGATCTCTTTAACCTCGTCCAAAGATTGGCCTTTTGCAGATTTAATAGCGCTCAATTTGATAATGTGGAAACCAAAGTTTGACTGCACCAAACCACTAATCTCCCCAACTTTGAGAGAATAAGCGGCGTCCTCAAACGGCTTGACCAACATACCTCGCCCAAACAGACCCAAATCCCCGCCGTTGGCGGCCGAGCCAGGATCTTGAGAATACTGTTTCGCTAGGGCTGCAAAATTCGTAGGCGCTTTTTTAACCTGTTGCAAAATCTGTTCAGCCTTGGTTTTTGCGACCGCTTTTTCATCAGATGAAGCCGTTGCCGGCGCAGCAATCAAAATATGTGCTGCTTGACGCTGTTCCTGCGTTGCAAACTCGGCAACATGCTCTTCAAAGTATTTTTTAATTTCTGCCTCAGCTACTGAAACATGCGATGAAAGAGAATCTGCGGAGAATGTGACATACTCAACTTTTACGCGCTCAGATGTTTGAAACTCACGTTGATTATTTTTATAGTACTCATCAACTGCAACGTCAGATATTTTAACTTTCGATATAAAATTTTCTGCACTAAAATTCACAGTCGCTACTACTCGCTGCTGTTCGTTTAAGCGAATGAGGTTATCAACCGCAGATTGCGATGCGTAGCCGTTTTGAGTATATGCATCGGTCAATTGACGAGCAGTTAAATCTTGGCGTAGGCGAGCCTCAAACGTCAATGGATCCATGTTGTTTGACGCCACCTCAACCTTGAATTTATCCTTATCAAACTTACCATCAGTCTGAAAAGCGCCGATGCCAAGGATAACGCTGGCTAACTGCTCATCACTAACAACTAAACCGGTTTTATGCGCTTGGGATTGCATCAAATGCATCGTCACTAAGCCTTCTAGAATAGAGTGCTTAATTTCTGGCTTATCAAAGATAGATTGGTCAAAAGCAGGGCCCGCCATCTCACGCATTTTTTGCTGCTGCTGACGCAAAGCAGTTTCAAATTCTTGTGAGCTGATTTTGATACCATTAACCGAAGCAAGAGCCTCACCGCCACCAGATTTTTGGTATGAATCCACTCCCCAAAAAGCAAATGGCAAAATAATTAGCGCCAATACAATTTGCACTAACCGTTTCTTCTCCTGAACAAAATCGAACATATCTGGTAATCCAATCTTTGTATTTTTAAATATAAAAAAGGTGAACTCACGTTCACCTTTGTTAAACCAAGTGACACTCACTCAATAAAGCAAAGCCCGTTGCGACACAAAGCCCCAACGTATCGGCCGACAAATTATATCCTAACTGAGTATTGAAATTTAAAGCTCTTTGATGAAGCTCGCTAAATTAAGTACAGGAATTTACTTGTATACATTAGTATTGGGAAGGTCACTTGTCCAACAAAAATTAATCGCAGACTTTCTAAAGGGCCACGATTTAGCGAGTCGTTGCTTTACAAGAGTGCCTTGCTCAAAGAATGAGCTTAGGAAAGCTTCAGTTGTACTTTTGATTTCGCACCTGGTTTGGCTTTAGGGGTGAAGCCAGAAAGGCGGCAACTGATTCCCTCAATTTTTTTGCCTTTTTCATACTTGATCGTGTCGCATGTAATCACCTCACCTTTTGCCACCAACTCTAATAGCAACTGGCGAGTTTTAGCAAGCGGCAGGCCAATCGCAGTTACGATCTCGGCATCAAGACGCTCACCATGAGTTTTTAAATATTGCAGTATTTGATTGCTAGACATAAGAGGTTCCATAAACAAAAAATCGGCACAAATCGCCGTTACCCGCATTGTACCAATGGATTACGTTAATTTGACACCTGAGTTTATGTTATAAGCAAAAAAAGACATTACCAACCTGACTCTCTCTCGGGTGTTGCAGTAATTTTATGGATACTCAGGTCGGCTCCATTAAACTCTTCTTCTGCATCAAGACGGATGCCCACGAATTTTTTTATTGTGCCATAAACCACAAAACCACCAATCAGGGCGATACTGATGCCAAGCAATGTGCCAATTAGCTGCGACATAAAGTTGATGCCGCCAATTCCACCCAGTGCTTTCATGCCAAATATACCGGCTGCTATTCCGCCCCAAGCGCCGCATACCCCATGCAATGGCCACACGCCAAGAACATCATCAATCTTCCAACGGTTTTGAGTCAGGGTAAACATCCATACAAATAATCCACCAGCCACAGAACCTACGATCAAAGCCCCGAGTGGGTGCATTAAATCAGAGCCGGCGCAAACAGCCACTAAACCAGCTAGTGGTCCGTTATGCACAAAGCCTGGGTCGTTTTTTCCAACCCACAGTGCTACCAAGGTGCCGCCGACCATCGCCATTAGTGAGTTCACCGCGACCAAGCCACTAATCTTGCCAATCTCTTGCGCAGACATGACGTTAAAGCCAAACCAACCCACGGTAAGTATCCACGCGCCCAGTGCTAAGAAAGGGATGCTTGAGGGGGGGTGAGCAGAAATGCGTCCTTCCTTGTTGTAACGGCCGTTTCTTGCGCCGAGCAATAAAACGGCTGCCAGTGCGATCCAGCCTCCCACTGCGTGGACGACAACAGAACCGGCAAAATCGTGAAATTCGGCACCGAAAGTTGCTCCAAGCCACTGCTGAATTCCAAAATTATGATTCCAAGCGATGCCTTCAAAAAATGGATAAACGAAGCCTACCAACATAAAGGTTGCCGCCAACTGCGGATTAAACCTTGCTCTCTCGGCGATGCCTCCTGAAACAATTGCTGGGATGGCGGCGGCAAAAGTGAGTAAGAAAAAGAATTTAACTAAATCGTAGCCGTTTTTATGCGCCAATTCTTCTGCACCACTGAAGAAATTCACCCCATACGCAATGCTGTAGCCGATAAAGAAATAAGCCAAGGTCGATATGGCAAAATCGCTGAGAATTTTGACTAAGGCGTTCACCTGATTTTTTTTACGAACTGTCCCCAGCTCCAGAAAAGCAAAACCGGCATGCATCGCAAGCACCATAATGGCGCCAAGCAAAATAAACAGGGCATCGGTGCCCACTTTTAAGTTATCCATCATTCCCTCATTAAGTGCGAAACCAGCGCTTGAATGCAAGTTTCGTTCCACCGACAATATCTATTGATTTTATTGATCATTATTTATTTTAATCGCCACTGACTGGGCTTCGCCCACACCAATTTGGTGCGGGCGCAATAAAATCGCCCTAAATTGATGCATTCATACAGTGCTAATTACGCCCAACCCTTGAGCGTTTTTTCCATCCAGAATAAACCGACGATGGTTTTACTATCGGTAATTTTTCCTAAGCGAACCCACTCAATCGCATCCGCAGGTGACAACTCAAATACTTCCAAAAATTCGCCCTCATCCAGTTGCCGCCCTTTGTGCGTTAACCCACGGGCTAAATAATATTCCATGCGCTCATCAGCATAGCCAATGCACGGCCATGCCGTAGAAAGATGAGTCCACTCACTCGCAACATAGCCAGTTTCCTCTAGTAACTCACGCTTTGCTGTGATTAACGTATCTTCACCGTGATCAATTTTCCCGGCTGGCAGTTCTATAAATTCTTGCTGCGGGGCATAACGAAATTGCCTCTCCATAATTAAGTTACCATTATCGAGCAAGGCAATGACGGCGACCGCACCTGGATGCTTTAGGTATTCGCGACTGCTCGTCGTGCCATCGGGTAACAAGACTTTATCTTTATGCACCTGGATAAAACTTCCCTCGTACACCAGTTCAGTATCAAGCTGAGTTTCTTGCAAATCCATTTTTCACTCCAAATATCTTGGCCACAAATGAAAACTCCCGCGAAAAGCGGGAGTTCTTAATCAAACAAATACTTCAATTATTGCAGGAGCAACGATTGCTGTACTGACACTGCGCACACCGACATTAAAGTTCCAGGCAAGATGCCCAGTGCCAAAACAGCCAATCCGTTGATTGATATCAACAGGCTGCTATCAGGTTGCATGTAAAATTTTTCATGGCTCTCTGGTGCGTCAAAGTACATCAGCTTCACAATGCGTAGGTAATAGAAGGCACCAATCAATGAAAATAGCACCGCCATAACCACTAAAGGAATATGCCCTGCTTGCACTGCCGCATTCAATACTGAAAATTTAGCGTAAAAGCCTACTGTGGGGGGGACACCCGCCATTGAAAACATCAATAGCAACATCATAAAGGCAAGCCAAGGGCTGCGCTGATTTAACCCTTTGAAATCATTGAGACTATCCGCCTCAAATCCTTCGCGCGACATAAGCATAATCATGCCAAAACCACCCAAACTCATCAGTACATAGATGACTGCATAGAACATCGCCGAACCATAGCCTTCGATGCCTCCACTTAACACGCCAATAAGTAAGAAACCCATGTGTGCAATGGTGGAGTACGCAAACATGCGCTTGATGTTGGTTTGAGAAATCGCCGTGATGTTACCGATCGCCATCGATAACACTGCCAAGATTGCCAACATGCTTGACCAGTGAATCATCAACGGTTGCATTCCTTCCACCAAGATGCGCATGGTGAAAGCAAATGCCGCCAGCTTTGGCGCAGTACCAATGAGCATGGTCATCGCAGTTGGTGCGCCGTGATAGACGTCAGGAATCCACATATGGAAAGGTACCGCGCCTAACTTAAAGGCTAAGCCTGAAACGATGAACACCAAGCCAAAAACCAACAAGGGCTTATTCGCCACGCCTTGTTGAATAGCGTGTGAAATAGTATTTACGTCGAGGCTACCTGTAGCGCCGTACAACATCGACATTCCATACAACAACAAGCCTGAAGCAAGTGCACCTAACACGAAGTATTTCATGGCCGCTTCGGTCGCGGTTGCAGAGTCGCGCTGTAACGCAACCATCGCGTACAAACTTAGCGACAACAATTCCAATCCCAAATAGAGCGTGATGAAGTTGCTTGCCGAGATCATCACCATCATGCCCATTAAGGTGAACAAAACTAATGCCAAAAATTCACCGGTAAACAACCCGCGCGCCAACAAATAGGTGCGTGAGTAAACCAACATCATCGAAACCGCAAGATAGCTGAGCAGCTTCAACACATCGGACATTAAGTCATCCACAAACATATTGTGGAATAGATGCACGATGCCGTTTTGGTGTGTCGCCACGGTAATCAACGAGCAACCTAGCAAAGTGAACTGCACCAAAAGGTAAGTCACCGTTTTATTCTGATTTTTGGTGAACAGATCCACAATCATGATTAAGCTGACCATTACCAGCAGAAAAATTTCTGCGTAGGCGGGAAACAAGGTAGACAAATAACTCATATTTTCCTCTATTGCTATTGGCTCAAAATAGCGGCGACTTAAAGTTTAGAGCGGGCGAGGTGAACCAGTAAGTCGTTCACCGATGTATGCAAAATTTCGCTAAACGGTAGTGGATAAATACCCATCACTAACACGCCGACTGCAAGAAGCGTAAAAACTAATTTCTCGCGCAACGTGATGTCATGCAAATGCGCGACATGATCATTCGCCACTGCACCAAAGATCACGCGTTTGTACATCCACAGTGTATAGGCGGCACCAAAAATCAAGGTACTTGCGGCTAAGAAAGCAAACCAGAAATTCGCTTTGACTGCCCCCATGATGACCAAAAATTCTCCCACGAAACCACTCGTGCCTGGCAAGCCGCTATTCGCCATGGCGAATAACATAAAGAACGCTGCGAAGACGGGCATCTTATTGGCGACGCCACCGTAGTCCACAATTTGGCGAGAATGCACCCGGTCATACAACACGCCAATACACAGGAACAACGCTCCTGCCACAAAGCCGTGTGAAATCATTTGTAGCAACGCACCCTCCATACCGTAGGCATTAAAGATGAAGAAACCTAGCGTCACAAACCCCATGTGAGAGATTGAAGAATAGGCCACCAACTTCTTCATATCGGACTGAGTCAATGCAACCAAACCAATGTAAACCACTGCAATTAGCGAAAGTGTAATCATCACACCAGACAAGCTATGGCTCGCATCAGGGGCAATCGGCATCGAGAAGCGCAAGAAACCATACGCGCCCACTTTTAACATGATCGCGGCCAGCACCACTGAACC
Source organism: Gallionellaceae bacterium (assembly GCA_037140475.1). Classification (GTDB taxonomy): domain Bacteria; phylum Pseudomonadota; class Gammaproteobacteria; order Burkholderiales; family Gallionellaceae; genus PALSA-1006. The sequence goes on along the minus strand of JBAXEJ010000024.1, from coordinate 18,374 downwards.
ACCTGTTGGCGCCTCTACGTGTGCATCTGGCAGCCAAGTATGCACAGGGAACATCGGCACTTTGACTGAAAACGCCATGAAAAAAGCAATGAACACTAAAATCTGTGCGGTCATTGGAATTGCCATTTGGTGGTAATCCAGAATCTCGAAGCTACCACCTGATTGGTTGTAGAGATACAACAAAGCAACCAGCATCAACAAGGAACCCAGCAAGGTATAAAGGAAAAACTTTACCGCTGCATAAACACGATTTGGCCCACCCCACACACCGATGATAATAAACATCGGAATGAGCATCGCTTCCCAGAACACATAAAACAGAATCGCATCGAGTGAAGCAAATACGCCGTTCACCAAGCCAGACATAATGAGGAACGCTGCGAGATATTGCGCCACGCGCTTCTCAATTACCTTCCATCCAGCCAATACCACTAATGGTGTGAAGAAACTATTCAGTAAGATGAACAAGACGGAAATTCCATCAACACCGAGGTGATAATGAATATTGAAGCGAGGAATCCAGTTATGCATTTCCACAAACTGCATCGAGCTGGTCATCTTGTCGAAACCAGTATAGAGCGGTAGCGTTACCAAGAAACCTAACACAGCGCCAAGCAACGCAATATTTCGAGCTAACGGTGCATTACGATCATGCCCAGTCGCCAACACTAGCACACCAAAAACAATCGGCAGCCAGATGGCAACGGTTAACAGAGGAATTCCAAAAATCATTATTAAGTCCTTGATTAAATTGAGATCTACTCAATCCATGTTCGAATAGTCAACAACACAAACACGCCGATGATCATTGAAAACGCATAGTGGTAGATGTAACCGGATTGCCAGCGTCGCAACATGCCTGAAATGCGCACGACCAAACTCGCTGTGCCATTCACCATTACGCCATCGATCAATTGCACGTCACCAAATTTCCACAAGAGTCGGCTAGCCCCCCTTGCGCCACCGGCGAAGAACCAGTCGTTAAAGCGATCAAAATAGTATTTGTTGTCTAGAACCGTATAAACAAATTCAAAGCGCTGCTTGATCGCAGCAGGAATATCAGGACGCTTCATATAGAAGAACCATGAAGACGCCACACCCGCTACTGCCAAAATAAAGGGATAGCTTGTGAAAGAATGCAAAGCCATCGCTACAGCACCGTGGAACTCAACTGCCATTTCTTCCATTCCCACTGCATGAGCATCACTCACAAAAATCGCATCTCTAAAATACTCACCGAACAACATTGGCTCGATTGTTAGGAAACCAATCGCCACGGAAGGAATGGCCAATAAAACCAATGGCAACCAAACTACCCATGGTGTTTCATGGGGCTTTTGACCGGGTGCCAAACCATGATGATCCTCAGCATGATGGTCATGCTCGTCGTGATGAGCTTTACCAAATCGCTCTTCTCCGTGAAATACTAAGAAATACATACGGAAAGAGTAGAACGCAGTGACAAACACGCCTGCCAAAACCGCAAAATAGGCGAAACCAGAACCCGCAAGCTGAGAATACTCAACCGCCTCAATAATGCTGTCTTTGGAATAGAAGCCTGAGAAAAACGGGGTACCGATGAGCGCCAAGGAACCGATCAGTGAGGTAATCCAAGTGATTGGCATGTATTTACGCAGGCCACCCATATTACGAATATCTTGATCATGGTGCATCGCGATAATGACTGAGCCTGCCGCCAAAAATAACAAGGCTTTGAAGAAAGCATGAGTCATCAGGTGGAACACGGCGACTGAGTAGGCTGATGCGCCCAGTGCTACGGTCATATAACCGAGTTGCGACAAAGTTGAATACGCCACAACGCGTTTGATGTCATTTTGAATGATGCCAAGGAAGCCCATAAATAGCGCAGTTATCGCACCAATCACCATCACAAACGACAACGCCGTTTCAGATAACTCAAACAACGGTGACATACGTGCCACCATAAAAATGCCCGCCGTCACCATCGTTGCAGCGTGAATCAAAGCCGAAATTGGAGTTGGACCTTCCATCGAATCAGGCAACCAAACGTGCAATGGAAACTGCGCACTCTTACCCATCGCACCAATAAACAGCAAAATACAGATCGCAGAAAGCAGATTCCACGACACACCCGGAATGGGCGCGATATCATTCACATAGCGCGGTGCATTGGCAAATACTGAAGCGTAGTCCAAGGTGCCGAACACCATTAGTACCAATCCTATACCCAGTAAGAAGCCGAAGTCGCCAACGCGGTTCACTAAAAACGCTTTTAAATTGGCGTAAGTTGCAGTGGGTCGTGTGTACCAAAAGCCAATCAATAGATAGGACACCAAACCCACTGCCTCCCATCCAAAGAACAGTTGCATGAAGTTGTTCGCCATCACCAACATCAACATGGAGAAGGTAAACAGTGAGATATAGCTAAAGAAACGTTGATAGCCTGGATCTTCAGACATGTAGCCGATGGTGTAGATGTGCACCATCAACGACACGAAAGTCACCACAAGCATCATCATGACGCTTAGACGGTCAATCAAAAACCCAACTTCAAAGCTGGTGTTTCCGGAAGTCATCCACTTGTAAACCGTGCCGTTAAATTGATTACCCGCCAAAACATCCTGAAAGATAGCCAAGGAAGCAACAAAGGAAACCGCAACCAAAGAAATGGTTATGCGATGCGACCAAGTGCGGCCAAGTAGATTACCGAAAAGACCTGCCGCAATTGCACCGAGAAGCGGCGCTAACGGAACAAGCAGATAGAGATTTTGCATATTGCTCATAGGTGCGCTTAACCTTTCAGGCTGCCGAGATCGTCAACATTAATTGTTCGTAGATTGCGGAACAACACAACTAAGATAGCCAAGCCAATTGCTGCTTCTGCTGCCGCCACTGTCAAAATAAAGAACACAAAAATCTGCCCAGAAATATCATTCATATAGTGGGAGAAAGCGATGAAATTGGTATTCACAGCAAGTAACATCAACTCAATCGCCATCAGTAACACGATGATATTCTTTCGATTTAAGAAGATACCTACCACGCTAATCGCAAATAAAATTGCGCTTAGCACCAAGTAGTGAGACAGACTTAAACTCAACATAACTTCTCCTTAAAACTCTTCTTCACTTAACTGGCTTTGCTCGCATCTGTTTGCGTAGCAACTTTTTTCGAGGAAGGCATGGCAACGATACGTATGCGATCTTTTGCTTTCACTCGAATTTGATCGCTTGGATTTTGTTTTTTGCTAGAACGGCGTGAGCGTAAAGTGAGTGCAATCGCTGCCACAATCGCTACCAGCAAAATGACAGCAGCTAATTCAAACGGATAAACGTAGTCGGTGTAAATTAAACGCCCAAGCTCCTTGGTGTTGCTGTAATCAGCTGCATGCTTAACTACTGCAACCCCTGTTGACGCTGTCTGCTGACTACCTACGACCCACACCATTTCAAATACCATAGCGCCTGCCAAAATAATACCAACCGGGAACCATTTCCAGAAACCTTCACGTAGCTTTTCAAAATTAATGTCCAGCATCATCACCACGAACAGGAAGAGCACCATCACCGCACCCACATAGACCAGTACCAGCGTGATCGCTAAAAACTCGGCTTCCAGCAATATCCAAATCCCAGCCATGCTGAAAAAGGCTAACACTAAAAACAACGCCGCATGCACTGGGTTGCGCGCAGTAACAACCCTCAATGCAGCAAACACGGTTAGTGCCGCAAATATGAAAAATACGATGGTATCTATGCCTATCATTTCCTAGTCCTTAACGGTATTTGGCATCTGCCGCGCGATCTTTGGCAATCTGCGCTTCATGCTTTTCACCCACAGCCAACAACATTGGCTTGGTGTAATACAAATCTCCACGCTTTTCGCCGTGATACTCAAAAATCCGCGTTTCTACAATGGCGTCCACTGGGCAAGATTCTTCGCAAAATCCGCAGAAGATACATTTAGTCAAATCAATATCGTACTGGGTCGTCCGTCTTGAACCATCGCTACGTTCTGCTACTTCAATCTTAATTGCCAATGCTGGACATACAGCTTCACACAGCTTGCAACCAATGCAACGTTCTTCTCCATTTGGATAACGGCGCTGAGCGTGTAAGCCGCGGAATCTAAAACTTTGCGGTGTCTTTTCCTCAGGATAGTGCACCGTGATTTTGTGCATGAATAAATGCTTGCCAGTAACTGACATGCCTTTAAGCAATTCCAGAAGCAAGAAACTTTTAAAGAAATGAATTATTTTTTCCATATTTTTTCTCACCACAACCAAAACGGTGTTTGCATCCATGTGGCGACGACCACAACCCAAACCAGCGTCAGTGGAATTAGCACCTTCCAACCCAATCTCATTAATTGGTCATAACGATAACGAGGAAATGTTGCTCTCAGCCATAAGAATAAGAACAAAATAAATGACATTTTTCCCAACATCCAAAACAAACCTGGAATTTCGTTAAACGGAGCAATGTCCAGTGGCGGCAACCATCCGCCTAAGAACAAGACAGACGTCAATGCAGCGATCAAAATCATGTTGGCGTATTCGGCCAAGAAGAACAATGCGAAGCCCATCCCGGAATATTCAGTGTGGAATCCTGCAACAATCACTGACTCATCTTCAGCCAAGTCAAACGGCGCACGGTTAGTTTCAGCCACACCGGCGATGAAATACACCACAAACATCGGGAATAAAGGAATGAAGTACCACCCCAAGAAGCCGTGACCATTTTGTTGTCCACGCACGATGTCGCTCAAATTCATGCTTTGAGCTACCAGCAGTACACAAACTAACGCGAAGCCCATCGCCAACTCGTATGAAACGATTTGCGCAGCTGAACGAATCGCACCTAAGAATGCATATTTTGAGTTCGAAGCCCAACCCGCAATGATGATCCCGTACACACCTAACGATGTCATCGCCAAAATATAAAGTAAACCTGCATTCACATTCGCCAGAGACATCCCCTCCGCAAAAGGAACCACTGCCCAAGCTGCCAGTGCCGGGGCAATGGACAATATCGGCGCTAATACAAACAGGAATTTGTTTGACCCAGAAGGAATGATGACTTCCTTCATCAACAATTTAATACCGTCTGCTAAGGGCTGCAACAAACCAAATGGCCCTACCCGGTTTGGACCAACACGATCTTGCATGTAACCTAAAACTTTACGCTCAACAAAAGTGAGATAAGCCACACCTACCATCACTGGCGCGACGATCACTACGATCTTAATTAAAGTCCATATCACTGGCCAAGCAGGTGCAATTAGATTCCATACCGAATCCCAAAGCCCAAACAAATTCAAAACCCATTGTAGTAATTGCAAAATTTGGGCTTCCATCATGCGCGCTCCACCGTGATCGTTCCAAACATTGCACCTAATTCAGCGGTTGCTTGGACACCCGCAGCCACGCGCACCACGCCTTTAGGCAATTTATCGTCAATGCCAACAGCTAGGTTTGCACTTCCCTGCCCTTGGCTAACCCGAACTGTTGAGCCAACTTGCATGCCCATACGCTCCAACTCTGAACCATGAAGCCATGCTTTTGGTGCAACCGCATCAATTGTCGCTTGCAGTGGTGCAGAGCGTCTTACAACCGCATCTGTTGTATAAATTGGCACATCGCTCACGCGCTGCAAACCTTGAGTTTTCTCAGTTGTAATCGAGATGTCACCGATTGTATTTTTTAATTTGCTGACGATATTCACGCCATGCAATGCCTCGTCACGTACAGCCTCTGAGGTCTCGTAATCAAAACCTTCAACCTTCATCAGATTGCCTAGTACACGCAAAACCTTCCAAGCTGGCCGAGCTTCGCCCAAGGGCTTTACTGCCCCTTTAAAACTCTGCACACTGCCTTCGATATTGACGAAAGTGCCCGATGTTTCAGTAAACGGTGCGATCGGCAACAATACATCTGCATATGAGGTCGCGTTATGTTTGTATGCAGACATTGCGATCACCAAATCTGCAGCTTGTAGCGCCATCATCGCTTGTTGTGGGTTAGCACAATCTAGTTCAGCTTCAACGTTTAGCAAAACATAAGCTTTTCGCGGTGAAGAGAACATTGACGAAGCATTAAGTCCATTTGCACTTGGCGTTGCATGTGTCAAATATCCACCCACACTATTTGCAGTTTCACCCAAAAAGCCAAAACGGCCATTAGCTAACGAAGCGATCTTTTGTGCGAGTGATTGCAGTTGTGAAGCTTGCGGATGCTGTTGCGCAAAATTGCCGAGCAATACGGCAACACAACCGCCGCCGGTCAAGCTCTTCGCAATGGCGATTGCCTCTGCACTAATTGAATCTGTTTTTTCTGTCTTACCAAAGCTCAAGGCTTGAACAATTTGCGACATCACATCGACCATTGCATCGGGAGCAACGATTATTTTATTAGAAGTTTTCATTAGCAGATCATCATCTGCAGAATGAATGATGTGTGCTTGCGCGCCCATTTTTACCGCATGACGAATACGAGCAGCTAACAGTGGATGATCTTTACGCAAGAAGCTACCGACAATAAGCACACTATCCAAACGACTGACATCAGAAATTGGCATACCTAACCAAGGCACGCCTTGTAGCTTATTGTCCGCACTAAAGTCGGATTGACGCAATCTAAAATCAATATTTTCACTTCCCAATCCACGCATCAATTTTTGCAACAAATATAGCTCTTCCAAGGTGGAGTTACCTGTCGCGAGAGCACCTATCTGCTCCGCGCCAGCTCCATTGGCAATGTGGCGTAGACCATTCCCAGCGTATTCCAACGCTACCTGCCACTCCACTTCTTGCCACTTACCATCTTGTTTAACCATTGGCTTGGTTAGACGTTCGGGAGAGTTAAGTCCATCGTAGGCAAAGCGATCTTTGTCTGACAACCAACATTCGTTGATGTGTTCATTTTCAAGGGGCAATACGCGCATCACTTGATTGTTTTTTGTCTGCACTGAGAGATTGCTACCTAAACTGTCGTGTGCGCTGATTGAGCGACGGCGAGACAACTCCCAACCACGCGCTTTATAACGGAATGGCTTGCTCGTCAGTGCGCCCACAGGGCAAAGATCAATCATGTTGCCAGAGAGCTCAGAATTTACCGCGCCCGAAACGAAAGACATAATCTCAGCATGCTCGCTACGAAAGGCTTGCCCTAGCTCCATCTGCCCTGCGATTTCTTGACCAAAACGTACACAGCGTGTGCAGTTGATACAACGGCTCATCTCTTCAGCAGAAACCAAAGGACCAATATCTTTATGCAGGACGGTACGCTTTTCTTCTTTATAACGTGAAGCGACTCCACCGTAGCCAACGGAAATATCCTGCAGCTGACATTCGCCGCCTTGGTCGCAAATTGGACAATCGAGTGGATGGTTTATCAGCAAAAACTCCATCACGCCTTTTTGTGCTGTTACGGCTTGCTCTGAAGCTGTGTGAACTTTCATGCCTTCAGTAACGGGCGTAGCACAAGCGGGTAATGGCTTCGGCGCTTTTTCAACCTGCACCAAGCACATGCGACAATTCGCCGCGATAGAGAGCTTTTTGTGGTAGCAGAAATGGGGAACAGCGATACCAACGCTGTGCGCGGCCTCAATAATAGTTGAGCCCGCTTCCACTTTGATACTCTGACCGTCAATTTCAATATTGATCATTACTCACCTATTCGTCTGCCTTACACCAAGCACCGTTTGTGCTCGATATGGTATTCAAATTCTTTACGGTAATGCTTAAGAAAACCCTGCACTGGCCAAGCCGCTGCATCACCCAACGCACAAATAGTTCGTCCTGCAATATTTCCGCACAAATCTAGTAACAAATCTAAATCCTCAGGCCGGCCTTCGCCGTGCTCGATACGATGAACGATTCGGTACAGCCACCCTGTTCCCTCGCGGCATGGAGTGCATTGCCCACAAGATTCTTCATGATAAAAATAGGATAAGCGCTCTAATGCCTTGACCATACAGGTGGTCTCATCCATCACGATAATCGCACCAGAACCAAGATATGAACCTGCCTTCTGCACAGAGTCATAATCCATGTTTACTTCCATCATGATTTCAGCCGGCAATACTGGCATGGATGACCCACCAGGAATCACAGCTTTTAATTTATTTCCACCACGCACGCCCCCTGCCATTTCTAGCAGCTTCGCAAATGGAGTGCCCATTGGCACTTCAAAATTGCCTGGTTTATTGACATGACCCGAGACCGAGAACAGCTTAATGCCGCCGCTATTCGGCACACCCAAGTCAGCAAACTTCTGCCCACCGTTGTTGATGATATAAGGGATACTCGCAAAAGTTTCGGTGTTATTGATGGTGGTTGGCTTACCGTACAGGCCAAAACTTGCTGGGAATGGAGGCTTAAAGCGTGGCTGGCCTTTTTTGCCTTCGATCGATTCGATTAAGGCCGTCTCTTCACCACATACATAAGCTCCGTAGCCCATGTGATTGTGCAGGTCAAAAGTGAAGTTGCTTCCCAAAATGTTGTTGCCCAAATAGCCCGCTGCTCTAGCTTCTTCACAAGCAGCTTCCATGCGCTCATAGGCCTCGAATATTTCACCGTGTACATAGTTGTAACCGGTCTTTACACCCATTGCGTAAGCGCCAATCATCATGCCTTCAATCAGCATATGAGGGTTGTAACGCAAAATGTCGCGGTCTTTACATGTACCCGGCTCACCTTCGTCCGAATTACAAACAATATATTTGTCGCCCTTGAAATCCTTAGGCATGAAGGTCCACTTCAGACCGGTTGGGAAACCCGCACCGCCACGACCACGCAAGCCAGAGGCCTTTACTTCAGCAATGATCGCGTCCGGAGTCATCTTTTCATTCAAGATTTTACGAATCGCTTGGTAACCACCGACTTTAAGATAGTTATCAAGCGTCCAAGGCTGATCAAAATGGAGCGTGTTAAAAATAATTGGAGTGCTCATTGCGGGCCCCCTATTTTGCCGGATTCAATATCAGCCAAAATTTCATCAATTTTTTCTCCGGTCAAGTGACCGCACATTTTTTTGTTGTTGATTGTTAGCACCGGCGCATCAACACAGACCCCCATACACTCTCCAGAGCGCAAACCATATTTGCCATCTGGTGTGACCTCACCCAAACCAATACCAAGTTTATTTTTCAAATGTAGCAACGTTTCATTGACGCCACTCAACTGGCAAGAGAGATTGGTACAAACGGTTAGCGTAAAGCTACCCATCGGTTTCAAGTTATACATATGATAAAAAGTAGCCACCTCATAAACAGCCATTTGCGGCATGCCCAAATAGGCTGCAACATCTACGATAGCCTCAGGTGCAATCCAGCCTTTTTCATCTTGGACAAAGCGTAGAGCTGCCATCACCGCAGACTGCTTTTGATCGGCCGGGTATTTTTTTAGCTCGCGATTTATTTTCGCTTGAATTTGTTCGGATAACATTAGCGGTCTATCTCTCCAAAAACGATGTCTTGCGTTCCAATAATCGCCACCACATCAGCCAGTAAATGACCTTTGGTCATTTCGTTTAAGCTCGCCAAATGCGCAAAACCAGGTGCGCGAATCTTCATGCGATAAGCTTTGTTTGCTCCATCCGAAACTAAATAAATTCCAAACTCACCTTTTGGATGCTCAACAGCGGAATACACTTCACCGACAGGCAAATGAAACCCTTCGGTAAAGAGCTTAAAGTGATGAATCAATTCTTCCATGTTTTGCTTCATCGCCTCACGCTTAGGTGGGGCAAACTTATGGTTTTCAGTAATCACTGAGCCAGGATTTTGGCGCAACCAATCAATACACTGCTTGATAATGCGGTTAGATTGACGCATCTCTTCAACACGTACTAAATAACGGTCATAACAATCCCCCTCAACTCCAACAGGGATGTCAAAGTCTAGGCGGTCATAAACTTCATAAGGTTGTTTCTTACGCAGATCCCATTCAACGCCTGAGCCACGCAACATAGGGCCGGTAAATCCCAGTGCAATTGCTCGTTCGGGAGAAACTACACCAATGCCAACGGTACGCTGCTTCCAAATCCGGTTGTCCGTCAATAAGGTTTCGTATTCATCAATGTTCGCGGGAAAACGATTAGCAAAATCTTCAAGAAAGTCGAGTACCGACCCTTGTCGATTACGATTCATTCGCTTAACTGCGGCTTCATTATGAATTTTAGATTTTTCGTATTGCGGCATACTATCGGGCAAATCTCGATACACACCGCCAGGGCGATAGTAAGCAGCATGCATACGTGCACCTGAAACAGCTTCGTATACGTCCATTAAATCTTCGCGTTCACGGAAGGTGTAGAAGAACATCGTCATCGCACCCAAGTCGATACCCGAAGCTCCTAGCCACAACAGATGATTCAAAATACGGGTAATTTCATCAAACATGACGCGTATGTATTGAGCTCTAAGTGGCACTTCAATGCCTGCCAGTTTTTCAATGGCCATTACATACGCATGCTCATTGCACATCATAGAAACATAGTCCAAACGATCCATGTAGGGGACAGCTTGCAAATATGTTTTATGCTCGGCTAACTTTTCAGTACCACGATGCAACAAACCAATATGAGGGTCAGCTCGTTCAACCACCTCGCCGTCCAGCTCTAAAATTAGGCGCAAAACGCCGTGCGCAGCTGGATGCTGCGGTCCGAAATTCATCGTGTAATTTTTTATTTCAGGCATTACGTTTTCCTTGCACTTATCTCAGTGACGACTGTAGTTTTCTTCACGAATAGAGCGTGGGGTTATTTCCCTCGGCTCTACAGTAACTGGCTTGTAAACCACACGCTTTTGTTCTGGATCGTAGTGCATCTCAACATGCCCAGACAATGGGAAATCCTTGCGGAATGGATTACCTACAAAACCATAATCGGTCAAAATTCTACGTAGATCGGGGTGCCCTAAAAACACGATACCAAACATATCAAATGTCTCACGCTCAAACCAGTTAGCCGAAGGCCAAATATCCACAACTGAATTCAATCTTGGCGCAACATCATCTTCAGCAAAAATTTTCACACGCAAACGAATATTTTTTTTCACCGACAATAAGTGATACACAGCAGCGAAGCGCTGCTTGAATGGGTTCTCAGTCACCTCGTCCGACAAATACTTTCCGTCCTCGGATATCTCGCTCCCGTAAGCTGAGTAATCAACACCGCATACATCCGTTAGTTGATCAAAACAAAAAAGTTCTTCGCTCTGCAAACGTTTTAAAACAACCAGCATGTCACTTGAACGAGCGACCATTGTCAGCTCACCCTGAGCCTGGTTTAAGCTAACGAAAGAAGCACCAAAAGTTTCTTTAAGATTCGTACTGAGCAAATTCAAGTCAGGAGACATAGTTATCCTATCGCGCTATCGTATTAGTACGATTTATTTTCTTTTGCAACTGAATTACGCCATAGAGCAAAGCCTCAGCAGTAGGCGGGCAGCCTGGAACATAGATATCAACAGGAATAATACGATCGCAACCGCGCACGACAGAGTATGAATAGTGATAATAGCCACCACCATTAGCACATGACCCCATTGATATTACAAAGCGAGGCTCTGCCATCTGATCATAAACCTTACGCAACGCGGGACCCATTTTATTGCACAGTGTTCCAGCCACAATCATCAAGTCAGACTGTCTTGGACTTGGTCTAAAAGCGCCAGCCCCAAAACGATCCAAGTCATATCTCGATAGCGCAACGTGCATCATCTCAACCGCACAGCACGCCAAACCAAAAGTCATTGGCCACAATGAACCCGTACGAGTGTAGTTAATAACGGTATCTAACGAAGTGGTAACAAAACCCTTCTCAAGAACGCCTTCTATTCCCATTCCAACGCTCCTTTTTTCCACTCATAGATAAAGCCAACGACCAATATGGCTAAGAAAAGCATCATAGAAAAGAAACCAAAAATACCAATTTCTTTAAGCACAATAGCCCAAGGAAAAAGAAACGCGATTTCCAAATCAAACAGAATAAATAGTATCGCAACTAGATAGTATCGAACATCAAACTGCATACGTGCATCTTCGAAAGCCTCGAAGCCACACTCATAAGGAGAAAGTTTAGCCTCATCAGGACGATGAGGAGCAGCGAACCTACCCAAAGCTAATGGGATCACTCCCACTGCAAGACCAACACAGATAAACAACAGGACAGGAAAATAATTTTCCAACATTCTGAGCCCTCCGTGCACACAGCACTCACTAAGTGCTGCACGCCTCTTTAGTTATTATTGATCAAGCGATTTGCTTATGCTTGATACTATTGTGCGGGCAAGGGCTCTAAAACCATCTGCCACATCACTTATAAAATGATGACAACTTACTGCGTCACCAAATTTTCTCTCCGCCCAAGATTCTATCAACTTTTATAGATTAGGGAAGCTATTTAAGTTTGAGTAAATCACTTTAGTTTAGCATTCAAAATTCATTACAATTAATGCAACGTGTAGATATACAAAATCTGATAACCAACAAGTTCAAATATATAAAGAATAGCTCTTCACGGAATGAGTATTAGCGCACTAAATCTCGATTGTGAAAATGAAAAAAACTTAGAAGCAGACTTTGCTGAAAAGAAATTTCAGCATTGCTAAGACGTTATAACCGCAAATTATCTTTGCTATTTACTAACTTTTTGTGGTGCGGGGCAAGGGACTCGAACCCTCACGTCCTTACGGACACAGCCACCTCAAGGCTGCGCGTCTACCAATTCCGCCAACTCCGCATTACTACTTATTTACAACAAACCAGCTATAACTCAGGCCATTACAAAATGGCACTAAATCAAATCGATTATCGAGGAACTTCTTTAGATTTTGAACCAGGCGCATCAGGTAACGCAGGGGCAGGCACGATCCGCTGTTCTGACTTAGCTGGCTCCAGCTTATCCATAACGCCCTCTGATTTAACAGGTATTGCGTAAAGGTAAGTTAAGGACATACTTGTAACAAAGAAAATCGTTGCTGCAACAGCAGTACTGCGACTTAAAAAATTTGCGGAACCACTGGAGCCGAATAGACTACCTGCAGATCCAGTTCCAAACGCTGCGCCCATATCGGCACCTTTACCGTGTTGAATTAATACAAGACCAACCAACACTACCGCTGTGATTACATGCACTACCCAAACTATTGTTTCCACTTACCACCTCAAAATCAAAAACACAGATTTATATAAAATTATCGTGCAGCAGCTCTGCAAATTGCAACAAAATCATCCGCCACTAAAGAAGCGCCACCTATCAGCCCACCATCAATGTCTTTCATCGCAAACAACTCAACCGCATTGCTTGGCTTCACGCTACCGCCGTAGAGTATACACAAGGCTTCTGCAACTTGACTATCCAGATTACCAACTCGCTGACGGATAAAAGCATGAACCGCCTGAGCTTGCTCGGGCGATGCAGTCTTGCCTGTTCCAATTGCCCATACAGGCTCATAAGCGATAATCGCTTTAGCCAAACCTTTTGCTCCTACGAGATTGAGCACAGCGTCTAATTGTGTTGCAACAACTTGTTCAGTAACTCCCGACTCTCGCTCCGACAACGTTTCACCAACACAGAAAATTGGAGTTAAACCGGCCTTTACAGCAGCAACAAATTTCGCTTTCGCTATTTCGTTACTCTCATGAAATAAACCTCGACGCTCAGAGTGGCCAATAATTACATAGCGACACCCAAAGTCCATCAACATCCCTGGCGCAACTGCGCCTGTGAACGCACCATCTTCATGTTGACTTAGATTTTGGGCGCCCCACGCAACATTGCTTCCCTGCAACATTGACTGGGCCTGTGCGAGATAAGGATAAGGAACACAAACAGCATAGTCAGCAGAGGTAAAGTCGCGAACACCCGCTAGAACACCTTCTAACAAAATCTTGTTACGATCAAGACGTCCATACATCTTCCAATTTCCAACAACTAGTCTGCGACGCATTTTAATTATTTCCTGTAGCGACTAAAGGGGCGAATCGTACCCGCGAAAGCAAAAGTGGTCAATCTAAGGAAGCGATTTTTTCTAAAAGATATAGGTATAGATATTCGGCTTTGCATACCTTATTCATGCCCTACTGAAACTCCTGCACGAGCAACCCATACTTAAAAAAAGCCCGCTAACTTAATGTTTCGGACTTTGTATATGGGGTGATCGATGGGGCTCGAACCCACGACAACTGAAATTACAAGCCGAAATTCTACCAAGCACATTTTCCTTATTCTATAAGGCTTGCGAGTAATTATTATTAATTAAATAATAGTTTCCATTGCAAAAGCATTGCAACGAGAAATTGATAGATTAATGGCTGAAAGATATTGCGTGGAATAATTAATTACAGACGTTTACAAGGTGACTTTTGGAAAGCAGATTCACCTCCCCTATTTCGTAACTTTGGATACAAAAAATCAACTTAATTCTTAACCTAAGCCTACTTTCGAGCTTGGCTTAGCGCCTCTTTTTGCAAGAAGCACTTTAGATAAGAAAGTGACTAAAATTACATCGCAAGTAAAACTTGCTCTGCGACAGCTCGTACTTCTTTTCTACGTCCATGCCCGGGAAATGGCATATCTTCTACCTCAACTAGACCGAAGCGCTCCAACTCATCTACGTCTCTCTTTACTGCACTACGATCTCTGTGCAGGCGTTGCGACAAGTCTGTAATTGAGCCTGGGCATTCTTTTACTTCACGGAACAGCATGAGTTTAGCGGTAGTAATCAATCGAGCAAGTTCTTCTGGGTCCTCGAACGAAATGACACGCTCTCGTGGAATGCGTTTGCCTTGATCTGCAAGTTTGGCTATTGCTTTGCCTCGCTTGAAGAATTCATCGACAGTTGCAACCTTGATAATAGTCTTCATTTTTTCTTGCTCCTAAATTTAATCCAGTCTGCTTGAAATCGATCCTCAATATCATCAAAGCTCACAAACTCAACAGATTCAACCTCGCCCATAAAATGTCGATGATGGTAACCATGGGCATTATCGTAACCGACTACCCGCCCATTATCTCCTTGAAATATCTTGTGGTTGATGTACGCCAAGTTATATCTAACAACTTTTCCGTTTCCATCTTCCCAGATTTCACGTCGCAATACGCCATTTCCGGCTTTTGTCGATAATGACCAGGAGTCATCTGATATTTTGATTTCAGCCATGACTCATTGTATCACTGCTGAAAATTTTGTGTCCTGACAGCAGGCGGTGACGAACTCACCCTCTCGATTCTTTGCCGTCACTCCATTTGTAAAAGCAGACACCCATTAGTCGGCCGGTAGTCAAGTGCAAAATAACACCATCGCAATCTAGTTGAGTTACTCGCTTTGTAGATTCGAAAGCGAAGAAACTGGAAAAACGAAGATCAATGAACTACCTTGACTTTCACCTTCCGACTCGACCCAGATACGTCCTTTGTGGTGCTCGACGATCTTGCGACACAGTGCCAATCCGATACCGGTTCCTTCGTAAGTGCTCTTCGAGTGCAAACGCTGAAATACTTTGAACAACCGTTCGACTTGACTTGGCATGATGCCAATACCGTTGTCAGTAACGCTTACTCGCCACTCATTGCCTTCTGTCTTGCTGTTAACTGTCACTTCAGGTGTGCATCCTGCGATGCGGAACTTGATTGCGTTACCGATCAGATTTTGCAACAAACGCACTATGTCATTCCGACTGACGCAGACACGCGGCCAATCTCCTTCGATGTGTATAGCCGCCTGCGCTTCAGTGATTGAGGGTTTCAAGAATAACAGCGCCTCATCCAGCAATTCATAACTTTCTATCGGTGTCTCTGGCTCACCTTTGCGCTCGATGCGCGAATATTCCAGTAGCTCCAGCATCATCTCATCCATCCGCTTAGCTCCTTCGATGGCGAAGTTAAAGTATTCGCGCTTAGTGGGGTCGAGTTGATCACCCAAACCACTTTCCAGCAGCTTCATATAGCTTGAGATCATGCGCAACGGTTGGCGCATATCGTGCGAGATGCTGTAGCTGAATTGCTCCAATTCCGTGTTGGAACGCAACAACTCTGCTTCCTTTTGTTTTATCTCGGTGATGTTGCCGCTGACCACTTTCCGCAGATGTGTCGTTCGCTACGATGGGGAGCACAAGGTCAAACACTTCACGTGTCTCGACCAGTTTCTGTGCATGGCCTTCGCACAACTGACCTATCGAGAGAGTCTGCGCGACATCGAAGCCTGTCTGCGCAGCCAATCCGCCAAGCTCTACCACATAGGTTTTCGCAGCACGGTATCGCGCAACACGTTGGCCAATGCGAATGCGGTTCGCGACTGGCGCATCTACGCCGACTTCGCGCAGAGCTTGATCGGAATTGCGCGCCCGCTTTACGTGGACGAGCCGTTTGGCGTCGATCTCAAGGAGACAGTCTACGCACTGGATGCGACCACGATCGATTTGTGCCTGTCGGTATTTCCGTGGGCTCCGTTTCGGACGGCCAAGGCGGCCATCAAGCTGCATACGCTGCTCGACCTGCGCGGCAACATTCCCAGCTTCATCCACATCAGTGATGGCAAATTGCACGACGTGAACATCCTCGACCAAATCATTCCCGAGGCTGGTGCGTTCTACATCATGGATCTCGGCTATCTGGACTTCACACGACTTCATCGCTTGCACCAAGCGGGAAGCTTCTTCGTGACACGCGCCAAGGCGAATTTGCGCTTTACTCGACGATACTCCCTGCCGACAGACCGCACGTCCGGCATCATCTGCGACCAACTGGGTACGCTGACCGGCTTTTATTCTCAACAACATTTCCCCACGACAATCAGACGTATCAAGATCAAAGATGCAGAGGGAAAGACGTTGGTCTTTTTGACCAACCATCTCGATCTTTCGGCGCAGAGCATCGCCGACCTTTATCGCTGCCGCTGGCAAATCGAATTGTTTTTCAAATGGATCAAACAACATTTGCGGATCAAATCCTTTTTCGGTACTTCGGAGAACGCGGTCAAGTCTCAAATCTGGATCGCCGTCTCGGTTTATGTTCTGGTCGCCATCCTGAAAAAGCGCCTAAATATCACTGCTTCACTCTACGAAATGCTACAAATCTTGAGCCTCACTATGTTCGAGAGAATGCCGCTAAATCAACTGTTGGCGAAGACACAACAGGATACAAATTCACCAGATTCAACCAACCAGTTGTTTCTATTCGATTAACGTTGGGACACTAATGATAAAGATGTAAATCTTGAATCCTAGCTGCAGCTAGACTTTAGCTAGAACAGAAAATGAATTTTTGCTAGATGCTTGGCTAGAGTTAGCTAGAACATGAAATGAATATTTGCTTAGGTTTAGCTAAAGCAATACGTCGCTGATTCAAACATGAAGATAGTAAAACTTGTAAGCAGCGGCGTACTGATATTCGAGCCATTTGGGGAGGCGTCACAATATTTTTTAATTAAATATATGTAAAGCATACTTTACTTTTATTTAGTTCATTCCTATACTGATGCGCATGGATATTCTAACGATTGGCACAATTATCAAGAAAGAGCGCGAGGCCTGCGGTTTGACCCAAAAGGCGGTTGCTGCGGCGTCGCACGTCTCTAGAGTGACTATCGTAAACCTTGAGAATGGCCATGTTGGTGATATTGGCGCGGTTAAGCTTTCTGAGATTGCGGAGACTGTTGGAACCACCTTGTTTGCTACAGGTAAAAAATTGGACTCAATCAAGATGACGCTCGGTAACATCAACACGAGCTATAAGAACATCATGTCCGTATCTGACCTGGAGAAGTTCATGCTCAGCGGTAAAATCCAACCAGGACTAGAGGGACAGGTGTTGCACTTGATCGATGAGACCCCCACTTCCCTTGTCGCCAGCACCGTAAAGCAGATTGCCGCAAAGAAAAACATCAAGGCCAAGCTGCTCTGGAAGAATCTAGCCAAGGTTGCTGCCGAGATCAAATCACCCAATAAATTTTGGAGTTGTGTTGGTTAAATCGCCCCTCAATTTCCCAGAAGGACCATGGAAGAGTCTTTTAGAAAAAGCTCTCTGGCTCATGAATTCCATCGAGTCAGATGGCTTCACTTTGCCGCGCTGGAGTTTGGGCGGTGGTACGGTGTTGATGTTTTACTATGCGCATCGCAAAAGTAAGGACATTGATGCGTATTACACCCTATCAATGCAACTCACGCAGAGCCATCATGATGCCGGTATTCGACGCGATCGAGAAAATCGAATTCAAGCTAAGCTTCGATGAATGTCTTGAACGGGCAAACAGCCTTAAAGATGAGCTGATACTCAAATCCAAACAAGACTAGTAATCAATCGCGATAAGCAGGTTTCCTTGAAGTGCATGAAGACATCACGCGGCACGGGTTCGAGAGCGAGGCTGTAGCGGCTTTTATTGGTTGGCATG
>JBAXEJ010000023.1:0-36511 GCA_037140475.1 Gallionellaceae bacterium | reverse complement strand
ATCGACATCACCGACAAGGTGCTGCAGTATTTGCTGGACGATAAAACAAGTAAATAATTCGCTATGGTCGAGCAGAATCGCACAGCCTATCGTTTGACTGACCTTGTCGCGCGCTTTGGTGGGTGCGTTGTGGGCGATGAGTCAACGACAGTTAATCAAGTTGCCACGCTAGATAGTGCAAAGCAGAATCAAATTGCTTTTTTGGCTAATACTAAATATCGCAAACAGCTTGAAACGACCCATGCTGCTGCCGTCATCGTGTCTGAGGCAAATGCAGATGTGACAACGTTGCCACGTATCGTTTGCGACAATCCTTATTCTTATTTTGCCAAACTCTCTGCGTTTCTAAACCCACTCGCTGCCTTTGCGGCGGGGATTCATCCAAGTGCGGTGATTGGCACAGGAGCGATTATTTCCCCAGCGGCACATATCGCTGCTCATGTGTCCATTGGTGAGGGTGTTGTTATTGGTGCTGGTTGTGTGGTGATGTCTGGTTGCAGTATCGGTGCTAATGCTTCACTGGGTGAGAACACAAGACTGTATCCGCGTGTAGTGGTTTACCACGAATGTATACTCGGCAAAAATGTGATTCTGCATTCTGGTGCGGTCATCGGGGCCGATGGTTTCGGCATTGCGATGGAAGAGGGTGCGTGGCTAAAGATTCCACAAATTGGTCGCGTTGTTATCGGTAATGATGTTGAGGTTGGGGCAAATACCACCATCGACCGCGGTGCGTTAGATGACACGGTGATCGAAGAAGGTGTGAAGCTAGACAACCAAATTCAAATTGCGCATAACGTGCGCATCGGTGCGCACACGGCAATCGCGGGCTGTGTCGGTATCGCAGGCAGTGCCGTGATTGGTAAATATTGCCGTATTGGTGGCAGCGCTGGTATTTTAGGACACTTGAGTATTGCCGATGGCGTAGAGGTTTCGTCTTTTACTTTGGTGGGTAAATCCATTCTTAAGGCCGGAACTTATAGCGGAATTTTCCCCGTGGCTGAAAAAAGTGAATGGCTAAAGAATGCAGCGCATATACGTCATCTAGACGACATGGCATCACGCATTAAACAATTAGAAAAAGATCTTGAAGAATTAAAGAGGAGAAGCTGATGAGTATTAAGATGGACATCAATGAAATTCTGAATCACTTGCCACACCGATATCCGTTTTTGTTAATTGACCGTGTGCTGTCGATTACGCCGGGTGAAGAGATTGTGGCGCTGAAAAATGTGTCAATCAATGAGCCATTTTTCCCAGGCCATTATCCTCATCACCCAGTGATGCCTGGCGTATTGGTGATTGAAGCAATGGCACAAGCCGCTGCGATTTTGGCCTTTACCGGGGGCGCTGGCAAAGCAGACGATAGTAAAGTTTATTATTTTGTCGGCATCGACAATGCGCGTTTTAAGCGTCCAGTCGTGCCGGGTGATCAAATAATTTTCACCATCAAGCCCATGTTCAATAAGCGTGGTCTATGGAAGTTTAGCGCCGTGGCAAAAGTAGATGATCAAGTGGCTGCCGAAGCTGAAATCATGTGCACCATGCGAGATAAATAATGCGCCACCCGACTGCTCTCATTCATCCTAATGCAAAACTCGCTGACGATGTGTCGGTTGGGCCGTATTCAATTATTGGTGAGCATGTTGAGATAGGTGCTGGCTCTGTAGTTGGTCCTCATGTGCTAATTGATGGACATACCACGATTGGTAAAGGCAATCGCATTTTTCAGTTTAGTTCTATCGGCGAAATTCCACAGGACAAAAAATACAAAGGCGAGCCAACGCAATTAATCATCGGCGATAACAATACCATTCGTGAAAATTGCACTTTTAATTTGGGCACTGTTCAGGATGGCGGGATCACATCGATTGGCAGCGATAATTGGATAATGGCTTACGTGCACATCGCGCATGATTGCCACATTGGTAATCACAACGTCATTGCTAACTCGGTGCAATTTGCAGGACACGTGACGATCGGCAATCATATTTTGATCGGTGGCATCAGCGGCATTCATCAATTTGTGCGTATTGGCGATTTTGCCATGGTGGGTTTTCAAACTCGCTTATCACAAGACTTGCCTCCCTTCGTTACTGCCGTGGGCAACCCAGCTGAAGCAAAAGGGCCGCACCAAGAAGGACCTAGACGTGCAGGTTATTCGGCAGAACGCGTGGACATGCTAAAACAAATTTATCGTGCGTTGTATCGCTCAGGGAGCAGTTTTGAAACTTCAAAACAGGAAATTGCTGACCTACGTGGCAAGGTTGCGGATGCCGATGCAGACATTGATAACATGCTGACTTTTTTGAGCAATGCCACTCGTGGTATCGTCAGATAAATGAAAGTCGCGCAGCCATCGTTTGCTCCTTCTTCCACCGCGAGGGAGAGGGTTGGAGAGAGGGCTTCTCGCGCTTTCTTAAATATTCTTTATTAATACTTCAATGACTGAAACAGTAAAAACAATTGCCATCGTGGCAGGAGAAACTTCGGGTGATCTGCTGGGCAGTCATCTGATTGAGGCGCTTAAACAGGCAATCCCTAACGTTCGATTTGTCGGCATTGGCGGTCCCAAGATGCAATCCTCGGGTATGGAAATTATGTTTCCAATGGAAAAGCTCGCAGTGTTTGGCTACGTCGACGCGCTGAAACACTATCGCGAAATTGTTGGCATTCGCAATGAGCTAAAAAAATTCCTATTCGATAACCCACCTAATTTATTTATTGGTATTGACGCGCCAGACTTTAATCTGGATCTTGAGCTAGCGTTAAAACACAGAGGTACGCCGACAGTGCATTACGTCAGCCCTTCAATCTGGGCTTGGCGCGGTGAGCGCATTCATAAAATTAAAAATGCCGTCTCTCACATTTTGACTTTATTTCCGTTTGAAGCACCTTTGTATGAGCGAGCAGGTGTGCCAGTGAGTTATGTGGGGCATCCGCTGGCAGATATGCTGCCAGAGTTTCCGCAGCGCGAGTTAATGCGTGAGCAAATGCGCATTCCAAAATTAGCCAAAGTTTTTGCATTTTTACCGGGAAGTCGCCAAAGCGAAGTGCGCTATTTGGCCGAGACTTACATCAACACGGCTAAAATAATTTTGCAGAAATTGCCGAGCGCACAATTTTTAGTGCCCCTAGCTAGCCGAGAAACTCGCACCATTTTTGAAAACATGCTGTGGAAGCTAGAGGCGCAAGAACTGCCAATCACCATGCTATTTGGTCACGCACATGATGCAATGATTGCCGCAGATGGTGTGTTGGTAGCATCAGGAACAGCAACTTTAGAAGCTGCCTTACTAAAACGCCCTATGGTGATCACCTACAAAATGTCGCCGTTGACCTATTGGTTGAGCAAGCGCAAAGCCTATTTGCCCTATGTTGGCTTACCCAACGTCATGGCCGGTAAATTTGTCGTGCCAGAAATCTTGCAAGATGACGCCACACCAGAAAATCTTGCACAGGCCCTGCTGAATTTAGTGGGCGACAAAAATGCTGTGGCAGAGTTAGAAATTTTGTTTGCGCACATTCATTCGCAGCTCAAACAAGACACCGCACACAAGGCGGCACTTGCAGTGCTCCCCTTTTTGACAGACCTTACAGCAGCTGCTTAAATGGAACGTGTTCATCTCATCTGTGGGGTGGATGAAGCGGGGCGCGGACCATTGGCAGGGCCAGTGTATGCGGCTGCCGTCATTCTCAATTGTCAGCACCCGATTAGTGGGCTGGGCGACTCTAAAAAATTAAGCGAAAAAAAACGCAAGCAACTGGCGATTGAAATTCGTCAGCACGCCACCGCATGGGCAATTGCCACCGCTTCCGCTGAAGAGATTGATGAGATCAATATCTTGCGGGCTAGTTTACTGGCGATGCGCAGAGCAGTTGAGGCATTGACAGTCGTGCCACATGAGGTCTTGGTAGATGGTCTTTACTGCCCAGAAACAGGACTGCCAAGCCGTGCCATTGTCAAAGGCGACAGTAGTGTTGCTGAAATTTCAGCCGCCTCTATTTTGGCAAAAACAGCCCGCGATGCCGCGATGTTAGAGATGCATGAACGCATGCCGCAATTTGGCTTTGCCGATCACAAAGGTTATCCTACCGTTGCACATCTTGCGGCATTGAAGCTTCATGGAGTATCTATCGAGCATCGAAAAACATTCGGACCGGTGCGGAAAATTTTGAACGGAGAAAAATAGCATGGCATTGATCAAACTTTTACACCTTCTGTCTGTTGTCATTTGGGTCGGCGGCATGTTTTTCGCCTACGTTGTGTTACGCCCCGCGGCGGCTGAAATTTTGCAACCGCCCGATCGTTTAAAACTTTGGGATAAGGTTTTTAGCAACTTTTTTACCTGGGTATGGGTCGCCGTTGGCTTGGTGTTAGCGACAGGTCTATACATGATTTATTTATTCGGCGGTATGGGTGGTGTGGGTCGCTACATTCACATCATGTTGCTACTGGGTATCGTCATGATGGCGATATTTGTGTATGTCTATTTCATTCAGTATGTGCCATTCCGCTTGGCGGTGGCCGCACAAGAGTGGCCTAAAGCCGGAGCAATATTGGTCACGATTCGTAAACTGGTTGCAACCAATGTAGTGATTGGCTTAATTACCTTTGCGGTGGTGATCATGGGGCGTGCCATATAACTTGTAATATGTTGATTATATTGGCTTATTATAATTCTGCGCGTCGCATCTTGAAATAACCATGTGCCTAGGTATTCCCATGCAGGTACTAGAGGTTGATGGCCTCGTCGCATGGTGCGAAGGGCGAGGGCGCCGCGAGCGACTTAATATTATCTTGCTTGAAGATGTTGCTCTCGGCGATTGGGTTTACGCCGTGCTTGGACAAGCGCGCGAAAAACTTACTCTCGAGCGGGTGACTGAAATTAATCTGGCACTCGATGGCTTAACTGCGGCGCTGAATGGCGAAACCAATCTCGATGCTTATTTCCCTAATCTCAAAACGTATTAAATGACGCCACCCTTCGATACTGGTCGAGTGCGTTTGCGTCTGACTTGCGTTGATGGAAAAGTGAGCGAAGTGCATCTTGTGAGTGATAGGCCTGAGGTTGTAAAAATCCTCAAAGGGCGCAGTGCAGCGCAAGCTTTGAAAATGTTGCCTCTGCTGTTCGCCTTATGTGGCAAAGCGCAAACACGAGTGGCAGAGCTCGCTATCGCTGCGGCACGTGGTAAACAATTAACGCCTGAAATTGACCACTCCGCTCAAAAAGAGGCATTGCGTGAACATCTTTGGCGCAGCCTGCTAGATTTACCCCCGCTATTAGGCGCCACCCCACTGCATCAAGAATTTGTAACCGCCTCTAAATTGGTTACGGATGAAAATCGAGGGCAGCTTTACGCACTATTAGCTAGCCCTGCAATCGAGTCATTACGCTTTGCGTTGCAGCAACAAAAAAACGTATCACCAAATTCGCCACACTTATTGCCCTTGCTCGATGCGCAAGCCTCGTTAAATGAATGGTCGAGATTAGATGCGGCATTTTGTCGCCAACCTGAATGGCGTGGCGCGGCCGCAGAAACCGGTGCCATTGCACGAAAGCAAGTGACGCATGCTGAACTATCGTTTTTTGCCATTCACTGGCTGGCACGCTTCGATGAATTAATCGAATGGGCGAAGGGGGAAAATATAATTGGCGGCATTGGTACAGTGAGCGCCGTAACAGTCGCGCCAAACATTGGCCGCTCACTCGTTGAAACAGCACGAGGATTGTTAATGCACGAAGTGGTGTTAGATGGAGAGCAGATTATTGATTACCTCATCGTAGCACCCACGGAATGGAACTTTAACCCACAGGGCGCGCTGGTCGACCAACTCATCGGTCACGATGCTCAAGACCGTGATGCCTTGCAGCAACATATTGCGCAGCTAGTGGCAACGCTTGACCCGTGCGTCCCTTGGGAATTGGAGTGGGCATGAAATTACTCGTACTCGGCATTGGTAATACCATTTTGACTGACGAAGGCGTAGGCATTGTCGCCATGCGTGAATTGGAAAAACTATTCTCTCAGCGCACCGATATTGAGTTTGTCGATGGTGGCACCTTGTCATTTACCTTGGCCGTGCCCATCAGCGAATGCGATGCATTGCTGGTGATAGATGCGGCTGAGTTAGGCGATGCGCCGGGGCGCTTTCAATGCTTTGAGGGTGAAGAGATGGATCGCTTTATGGGCGCCAATCGCAAAAGCAGTGTGCATGAAGTTGGGCTGTTGGATTTGATGTCGATCTCGCTCCTCACGGGACACTGGCCGCAACAACGTGCGCTGATTGGCGTACAACCGTCGGTAGTCGGATGGGGCGAATCGCTCACCCCAGAGGTCGCCGCAGCGATGCCTAAGGTCTGCCGTAAAGCGAGTGATATTATTGAACGGTTTAGCGCGTAGTATCAGGATAATTAATCCAGCTTGTTATCTTCATGCCACGAACGAAAAATTGCTCAAGACCGAATGAAGGCGATAAAGAAATGAAAACCGAAACAATGACGCACGAGCAGATGATCGCCAAGATGCTGAAAAATCCAGAAGTGAAGGCTGAGCATGATCGACTCAACGGCGAAGAGCTTGCCATTCTTGACGAAATACTTGCTGCTCGACGTGCCGCCGGCTTATCTCAGGCACAGGTCGCCGAACGTATGGGAACCAAAGCCCCTGCTATCGCTAGATTAGAAAGTGCCTTAGCCTCAGGAAAGCACTCCCCAAGCCTAAACACCTTGCGTAAATATGCCGCTGCATTGGGTAAGCGAGTTGAAGTGCATTTGGTATAACTCGTGAAGCATTCACAACCGCCTCAAAATTCAGCGCTATCGCTAATTATCTAGTCCGTTTGGCATATTGACCGAATCGGCCTTGGTGGTTAAGGTTCGGCAATGAACTTTGCCACCAATTTCTCTGTGCAACGCTTGGGTGACTTGATGAATGCATCGCATTCAATTCTCTATCGTCGAGTATTAAGTGATAGAAATTATTGAGCGATTTGCTGGGTCTTAAATGGGTTGACCGGTATAGAGCAGACGCGCAAAATCATCGCTCACAGATTGCATCGTTAATTCCATCAAGGAGTAAACATGAAGCAAGCGAACCCGCAAGACAACCAGCTGGGCACAGTCGGTGAAGGGCTTGAGCAACGAGGCGTCACCCGACGCGAATTCCTCCAGTTTTGTACAGCGATCACCGCGATGTTGGCACTGCCACCCTCAATGGCGGAGGTGATGGCTGCGGCGATTAGTAAAGCTAAACGCCAATCGGTGATCTGGCTTTCTTTTCAAGAGTGCACAGGCTGCACCGAATCTATCACTCGCTCACATTCCCCAACGCTTGAAAATCTTATCTTCGATTTAATCTCTCTCGATTACCACCACACTTTACAGGCTGCTTCTGCTGAAGCTGCCGAGCTTTCTCGTACGCAGTCGATGAAAGAGAATGAGGGCAAGTATTTGTTGATCGTGGATGGTTCGATTCCGATGGGCAACCCCGGTTACTCAACGATTGCCGGAATGAGTAATTACGGTATGTTGGTAGAAACCGCCAAGGGTGCGGCAGCGATTGTGGCGGTAGGCACCTGCGCCACTTATGGCGGAATACCTAAAGCGGATCCTAATCCAACTGGGGCAGTTTCTGTAGGTGACATCATCAAAGATAAGCCAATTATCAATGTACCTGGTTGCCCACCCATTCCAGTCGTGATGACAGGGGTGTTGGCGCACTTTTTAACTTTTGGAAATATTCCCGAACTGGATAATCTTGGGCGCCCCAAATCCTTTTATGGCGAAACAATTCATGATCGTTGCTATCGCCGTCCTTTTTACGATCAAGGAAAGTTTGCGCAGACCTTTGATGATGAAGCAGCCCGCAAAGGGTGGTGCTTATTCAAGCTTGGCTGCAAAGGACCGGTTACTTACAACGCCTGCGCCACCACAAAGTGGAATGATGGTACGAGCTTCCCGATTCAATCTGGGCATGGTTGCATTGGTTGCTCTGAGCCGAATTTCTGGGATGCAGGGCCACTTTACCAAGCGCTCTCTATGCCGGCATCGGCTACAACATCTATGTTAGGAGGTGCGGTAGCGGTGGGTGCGGCAGCGGGTGCGGTAATTACTTGGCATAACCGATCGACTAAGTCAGCGGCGAAAGCGGCTCACGCCAAAGTCACGGTGCAAGAATTGATAAGGGAGGAAAAATGAATCACCTCGATCTATTAACTTTTGCACGGAGTACGGCCCTTAATTGGGCGCTAGTGATTTTCGTGTTGGGCGTTACTTTACGTTTGTTTGAGATTTTTGGCTTGGGGCGTAAAACCGATCTGGCAAAACCTCGCAGCAATAGTTGCGGCAACGGCTGGAGAACGATGTTCACTCGCTCATTTCCTCCCGAGGGAATGTTGAAACGCGATCCTGTGACCTACATCGCGGGTTATGTTTTTCACGTTGGCTTGTTGGTGGTGATATTTTTGTTTGCTCCCCATGTTGAGTTTTTTCGCAGCCTGCTTGGAATAGGTTGGGCGAGTTTGCCGAGTGCCTTAGTCGATGCTTTAGTAGTGGCAGCTATCGTGGCATTAGGCGTGTTACTTGCGCATCGTCTGAATAATCCAGTGAAGCGAATGCTGTCAGGTTTTGGCGATTACTTAGCTTTGGCGGTGACCTTGTTGCCTTTGTTGACAGGTTATATGGCCTATCACCACCTCCTGTTTGAATATACTTTGATGTTAGCGTTGCATATCCTCTCAGTCGAGTTATTGCTCGTACTCTTGCCGTTCACCAAGCTTTTTCACACCTTCTCGGTGTTTATTTCGCGTTGGTATAACGGCGATATTTTCGGACGAAAAGGCGTAGCTTCATAAATTTAAGGAGAGAAAGATGAGTGCAACGTTAGCAAAAGGCATCAACTCTTTTAAAGAAGTTATTGATGCGCCTATCGCCAGCTTTTTTTCCAGCTGCGTGCATTGCGGCCTATGTGCCGAAGCGTGTTTGTTTTATACCGAAACGGGCGATGCGAAATACACACCGATTCATAAATTAGAACCGCTGCGCCGTGTGTGGCAACAGGAATACACCTTGCTCGGCAAATTAGGTAAGACGCTGGGTCTCTCTAGACCAATAACGGATGAGGAGTTGGCGGAATGGGAGCCACTGGTGTACGACAGTTGCACAATGTGTGGACGTTGCGCGATGGTGTGCCCAGTGGGTAATGACCTGACCTATATGATCCGCAAAATGCGCGAAGGCATGTCTGCATCGGGCCATGCGCCAGAAGATTTGGTAGGCGCAACCACACGGTCTGTCACGATAGGTAGCCCGATGGGTATCAAGTGGCCGGCGGTGTTCGCGCAAATCAAACACGTACAGGATGAAACGGGTATCGAAGTGCCTGTTGAAAAAGAGGGCGTGGATTATTTGGTGTTGATGTCTTCGATGGAGATTATCAATTTCCCCGAATATCTCTCTGCATTGAGCCGTATCTTCAAACAAGCGGGCGTGAGCTGGACTCTGGCTCAAGATGCATTTGAAGCAACTAATAGCGGCATTCAAATTGGTGCGTCAGATTTGGCACGTGAGATCGTGAGCCGGATTGTGGTTGCGGCTGAGCGGTTGAAAGTGAAATGCGTAATCAGTCCTGAGTGTGGTCATGCCTTTACTGCACTGCGCTGGGAAGGCCCTAACCTGATGGGCAAAGCTTACACTTTCGATGTGAAACATATTCTGGAAGTGCTGGATGAATTGCGTACTTCCGGAAAACTTAAAACGAACGGCAAAGATAAACGACCTTTGACTTATCACGACCCATGCCAGATCGCTCGACGCGGCGGAGTGCTGGAGCAGCCCCGTCATTTATTAGCTGACATTGCGGCAGATTTTCGCGAGATGCCCGATGCTGGCAAGATGAATTGGTGTTGCGGTGGCGGTGGTGGCGTTTCGGCCAACTCGCGCGCGGAGCCTTTGCGTTTAGAAGCATTCAAACACAAGAAAGGTCAGATTGAAGCGACTGGCGTTAAAACGCTAGTGACCGCCTGTGCCAACTGTCGCATCGTGATGGAAGAGGGTTTAGAGCACTATCACATGAAGATTGAGGTGATCGGGCTGACCGAGCTACTAGCCGAATATTTAGTTGAGGAAAAAGCACCATGAGCGAACAAACTTCCCGTCGCGTTATCGTCGATCCAGTTACTCGTATCGAGGGGCATTTGCGCATTGAGGCTGAGACCGATGGTAATGGTCTCATTACACGGGCTTCTTCAGCCGGCACCATGGTTCGTGGCATTGAGATTATTTTGCGCGGACGTGACCCGCGTGAAGCATGGGCGCTCGCACAGCGCATCTGCGGCGTGTGCACCTTGGTACATGGCTTAGCTTCTGTGCGTGCTGTTGAGAATGCGTTAAAAATTGAAGTGCCAAGCAACGCACAGCTCATTCGCAATCTGATGATCGGTGCGCAATATATTCACGATCACGTGATGCACTTTTATCATTTACATGCGTTAGATTGGGTCGATGTGGTGTCTGCGCTCAAGGCCGACCCCAAGGCGACTTCAGCTTTAGCGCAAAGCATCTCGGGTTACGCAAAATCTTCTCCAGGTTATTTCAGTGATGTGCAGAAAAAGCTTAAAGGCTTTGTTGATGCGGGGCAGCTCGGTATTTTTGCCAACGGTTATTGGGGGCATCCTGCTTACAAACTTCCGCCCGAAGCAAACCTGATGGCAGTAGCACACTATCTCGACGCGCTAGCTTGGCAACGTGATGTGGTGAAATTACACGCTGTGTTTGGTGGCAAAAATCCGCACCCAATGTTTTTGGTAGGAGGTGTGCCTTGTGCGATCAGCATTGATCCGAATCATCAGGGGCAGGGTAACGGCCCTCACTTCCACGGTGGCAACTCGGGCACTGCGCTCAATGCAGTGGGATTGCAAACGGTGCAAAACGCGATCAATCAAATGCGCGAATTTGTCGATCAAGTTTATGTGCCAGACACCTTGGCCATCGCCGGTTTTTACAAAGACTGGTTTACGCAAGGCGAAGGCGTGGGTAATTTCCTCACCTTCGGCGACTTCCCCGCCAAGGGAATGTCAGACCTTTCTTCATACATGATTCCTCAAGGGGTCATTTTAGATCGCGACCTAAGCAAGATTCACCCGATCGACCTCAACGCAGAAAGCGAAATAGAAGAATTTGTTAGCCATGCTTGGTACGAATATTCCGTCGGCAAAGAAAAAGGACTACATCCTTACAAGGGTGAAACCAAGCTGGACTACACCGGACCTAAGCCACCTTACCAACAACTGGATTTAGACAAAGATTACTCGTGGATGAAGTCGCCGCGCTGGAAAGGCAAGGCGGTGGAAGTTGGCCCGTTGGCGCGCGTACTGATGATGCATGCGTCTGGCCATGAGCAAACTAAAGAGTTAGTCGGCATGACGCTGAAAAAACTTGATCTGCCCGTGCAAGCCCTTTATTCAACCATGGGCAGAACCGCAGCACGTACCCTTGAAACAAAGCTAATCGCGGATCAGATGCAAGGCTGGTACAACCAACTCGTTGCCAATATCAAAGCTGGGGACGTTAAAACATTTAACGAAAGTAAGTGGGATCCGTCCACTTGGCCAAGTCATGCGCAAGGTGTGGGGGTGATGGAAGCACCTCGCGGCGGGCTTTCGCATTGGATCGTGATTGATGATCAAAAAATCAGCAATTACCAAGCAATCGTGCCAAGCACTTGGAACGCCGGCCCGCGTGATGCGCAGGGTAATCAAGGCCCATACGAGGCTGCGCTCAAAGGGCACAAGCTTGCGGACGTGAAACAACCGATTGAAATTCTGCGCACCGTGCACAGTTTTGACCCCTGCATTGCCTGCGCAGTGCACCTCACCGACCCGAACGGTGAAGAGTTGATGCAAGTCACTGTGACCTGAAGCGCATCGCACCCTCAAAAAACGCATAATTTTCAGTCAAATCCGTATTTTGGCATTGACTGTGCAGGGAATATCCCTATAATGCGCGCTCCCTAAAACCTTGCTCCACCGTTACCGCATGACGGGGAGCTTTAACCATAA
Organism: Gallionellaceae bacterium; assembly: GCA_037140475.1. Classification (GTDB taxonomy): domain Bacteria; phylum Pseudomonadota; class Gammaproteobacteria; order Burkholderiales; family Gallionellaceae; genus PALSA-1006. Next base: position 24,450 of record JBAXEJ010000023.1, on the reverse strand, counting down.
GGAGATGTAATGCGTCATTACGAGATCGTATTTATCGTGCATCCCGATCAAAGCGAGCAAGTGCCCGCGATGGTCGAGCGTTATCGCACGTTGGTGACTAGCAAGAACGGTCACATTCACCGCCTAGAAGATTGGGGTCGTCGTCAGATGGCTTACCCAATTCAAAAAATTCACAAAGCACACTATGTGCTGATGAACATCGAAGTTGATCAAGAAACTTTGGACGAACTAGAGCACGCATTCAAGTTTAACGATGCTGTACTACGTCATCTAATCATCAAAGTTAAAGCGGCTGTTACAGCGCCTTCAGCCATGATGAAAGAAGAAAAGTCACGCTCGTTTAATGATGCTGATGCAGCATCAGTACCCGCGCTTGCTTGATTGGTTTGAGTAGCAACCACTGTGTTATTGACGGTGAATTGCTTGAGTTAGACGATTTGCGCTTCACCCCAGCGGGTATTCCGCGAATCGGATTAAAGATACGCCACGTATCAACGCAACAAGAAGCAGGCATGTCGAGGCAAGTTCAGTGCGACATTCCAGCGATAGCACTAGGAGAAACGGCAGAGAAATTAGGCCGCTTGAAAATAGGGCAGAGCGTACAGGTGGAAGGATTTTTAGCTCAACGTAGTTTACGTATCGCGCAACTGGTGCTACACATTGATAACATTAAATTGAAATAAGGGGCACAACATGGCTCGTGTATTTAAGAAAAAAGATGACAAGAAGAATAGCTCTTCACGTCAATTGTTTAAACGTCGTAAGTTCTGCCGTTTCACAGCTGAAAAAATTGCTGAGGTAGATTACAAAGACATCAACATTCTCAAAGAGTTTGTATCTGAAAACGGCAAGCTGATTCCAGCTCGTATTACCGGTACTAAATCTCGCTATCAACGTCAATTGAGCGTTGCTGTAAAGCGCGCACGTTTCTTGGCGCTGTTACCTTACACTGATTTGCACTAAGGAGTTGCCATGCAAGTAATTTTGATGGAAAAAGTAGTTAACCTCGGCCAGTTTGGCGATGTGGTTAAAGTTAAAAACGGCTTCGCTCGCAACTTCCTGATCCCCCAGGGCAAAGCAAAGCGTGCCACAGAAACTAACGTAGCTGAATTTGCGGCGCGTCGTGTTGAGTTGGAAGCGGCTGACAAAGCTAAATTGTCTGATGCGCAAGCACGTGGCGAAAAGCTAAGTGGGCTGACTGTACAGATCGTGCAAAAAGCCGGCGTTGACGGCAAGCTATTCGGTTCTGTAACGAATGCTGACATCGCAACAGCGATTGCTGCACAAGGCTTTAATGTTGAGAAGGCTCAGGTTCGTATTACTGAAGGCCATATCAAGCAGATCGGTGATCATGCCGTGACTGTTGTGTTGCATGCTGATGTATCTGCAAATGTAACGGTATCTGTTTTGGGCGAATAACTTTAGTAGGTTGGTCGCACTTTCAAAAAGGACTGGTAACAGTCCTTTTTGTTTTGCAAAAGTTGCTTAACCATTCAGTGTAAAATCGCCACCCCAAAAGTTAAGACTGCCAAGACGCAAATGGATGATCCTCAGCTAGACGCAATCAAACTACCACCACATTCTGTTGAAGCCGAGCAATCTGTGCTGGGCGGCATTTTGTTGGATACCAGTGCGTGGGACAAAATCGCCGACCTCATTACCGAGCGCGATTTTTACCGTAACGAACATCGTCTTATCTATCGCCACATCGCGCGTTTAACTGAGCACGCTAAGCCGGTTGACGCCATTACCGTGGCGGAGTCATTAGAAAGTAATTCCGAATTAGAAAAAGCAGGTGGCCTTTCATACATCGGCTCACTTGCACAAAACGTTCCTACCGCGGCTAACATTCGTCGCTATGCAGAGATTGTGCGCGAGCGCTCCATCATGCGCAAACTGGTAGAAGTCGGCAGCGATATTGCCACCAGCGCTTACAACCCCGCAGGCCGTTCGGCAGGGCAACTGCTAGATGAAGCCGAAAGCCGAGTGTTAGAAATTAACGAAGAGGGCGAGCGCGGTAACAAAGGTTTTGTTGGCATTTCGCCCTTGCTCACACAAGTGGTAGAACGCATCGAAACCTTGTACGGGCGAGACAACGACAGTGACGTTACAGGTGTCGCGACGGGCTTTACTGATCTCGATCGCATGACCTCTGGTTTGCAACCCGGTGATTTGATTGTGGTTGCCGGCCGTCCCAGTATGGGAAAAACCGCTTTCTCGATCAACATCGCCGAGAACATCGCGCTAGATTCAAACAAACCAGTCGCCGTATTTAGTATGGAAATGGGCGGCGCACAACTGGCGATGCGTATGATCGGCTCGGTTGGTAGGCTCAATCAACACACGTTGCGTACCGGCAAGCTTGAAGATGATGATTGGTCGCGCATGACCCATGCCTTAGGTCGCTTAAACGATGCGCCCATCTTTATTGACGAAACTGCCGCGCTGAATTCACTTGAACTTCGCTCTCGCGCGCGCCGCTTGCATCGCCAAAACGGCGGACTTGGCTTGATTGTGATCGACTATTTACAATTGATGTCTTCTCCGACCTCGGGAAAAGGCGGCGGCGGTGAAAACCGCGCCACTGAGATTTCAGAAATTTCACGCTCGCTGAAGGCATTGGCAAAAGAATTACAGGTTCCCGTCATCGCCTTGTCTCAGCTAAACCGAAGCTTGGAGCAACGCCCAAACAAACGCCCGATCATGTCAGACCTGCGTGAATCAGGCGCGATCGAACAAGACGCCGACTTGATTTTGTTTATTTATCGCGATGAGGTTTACAACCCAGATTCGCAAGACAAAGGCAAAGCCGAAATCATTATCGGCAAACAGCGTAACGGCCCCATCGGTGCGATAGCATTAGCATTTAGAGGCGAGTACACCCGCTTTGAAAACCTCGCGCACGAAAGCTATTAATGCTTGTGACACACAAGCCAAATCTCTATAATGCGCGCCTGCTTTAGGGGGCATATTTCAGCGGTAGAATATTTCCTCGACAAGGAAAAGGTCACTGGTTCGATCCCAGTTGCCCCCACCACCTAATGCAAAAAGCCACCTTTTAGGCGGCTTTTTTATTTTGTAACAAATTGATTTAATTGAGCTATATGGGTTGTGTGACGGCGTCTTGCTTACATAATCTTCTCATCACACTTTGCATCACAGCAGCTAATTCACCAAAATCAATTGGTTTAACCAAATAAGCATCTGCGCCTTCTTCAAGTGCGCGAATACGCGAATCTAATTCGCCATGAGCAGTGATCATAATGATGCCGCAATAAAGTGTTTTTCTGAGGCGCGCAGCGATGGCAAAACCATCTTCTTGGTCTTTTCCTAACTCAATATCAAGTAACACAACATCTGGGGCGTCGCTCTCGATTTCATCGTCTAAAGCGTTGCCGTCAGCCACGCCTCTGGCCAAATGCCCCATACTGCTCAGGGCACTCACAATCGTTTGTCGAACGATTTCGCAATCGTCCACCACGATAATATTTAAATTAGACGGCAAGTGGGAACTCATGTTCGTCGCAAATTTTGTTTGGTGTTGTTTTACAGCAATAGTCGGGTGAATCAAATCCACTTTGCGAACTAGATCAATCAGTGTTGTGGCATTCATCTTACGAAATACATCCGCACGATGGGTTTTTATTGTATTGATGCTGGTGCCAAGCTTTTCAGCGATATTCTTATTCATCAAGCCCTCAGCGGCTAACAAACAAACTTCTTGCTGCTTAGGAGTGAGCGAATCAAAGCGATTTTTAACGTCTTCCAATTTATCTGCATCAACTGATTGAGGCAACTTGCTTGCTTCAACTTGCCCAACAGGTCGGTTGATAAATACGTGAGAGTCGAGCATCGCAACCAGCTCTCGATCAAAGTAGATTTCACCCACTAATGTTTTAGATAAACGATCAGCAAGCTGAACATCAAACTGAACATCAAACATGGGAATGTGTTCGCCTAGCCACGCGTGAATGACGTGTCGCAATTGATCGCCGATTTTTTTCGGGTTCTCACCATCATAGTTAAAGCTCAGTTGATGGATTCGTTTAGCAATTTCTTGGTGTGCACTTTTATGTTTTTCAATGTGCAACTGACACTCAGGCAACTCAGGCAGCAACTGCATCAGCTTTTCTTCGTAGGTATTGTGGCCAACCATAAATGAAACGGTATCATCCATTACTTTGGATAAGCTATCTTTACAGTTTAGGCAATACGGTGGAGGGCAGGTTGCACAATTGTGGCGGGCGTTTCTTTTCGACTCTTCACAAACATTGTCGATCTTGTCCAACATGCTATTCAAAATAGCATGTTGATGATCAATTTCGGCGTGGCCTGTCGGCTTAAGAATCATTAATATTTGGTTATAGTTCTAGTAATCTTTTGATTATCCAAGAATGAATGTCTTTGAACCATCACCTCTAGAGGTGAGCAATGTAACCGAATAAGTATCTAGATATTATGGCAATTATCAAGCATCGATTGGGAGGTATGTGTCGAATGAGGATAAATGTAGAATACTCACCGAGAGCAGATTCCCATTTATTATCATTGTCACTAAAAACAAAATGACCATAACTGAAACACACCTAATTGCCATGCTTGAGTTACAAGATGGTATGAACGCTAAAGTTAACCCTGAATGGGTTGCCGCTAACAATAATTGGTATCGCGCCATCCAAGTAGAGGGGGTTGAGGCCATTGAGCATCACGGTTGGAAATGGTGGAAGAAGCAAGAGTGCGATATGGCGCAGTTACGCATGGAGCTTGTGGATATATGGCATTTTATTTTGTCAGCGGTTATTCAGAGCAAGCATGGCAATGTTTCACTAGCAAAAAAAGAGATGCTCTCTGAATTAGCTTTACATCAAAAATCCATTCAATTTGATAACCAATATGTAGTGTTGGCACAGATTAATTTGCTTGAAAAGCTCGATCTCTTAGTCGGGCTGGCAGCCGCTAAGCGCATTAATTTGTCGCTATTTGAGTCACTCTTACACGACTGTGGTATGGAGTGGAATGATCTTTTTAAACAGTACGTTGGAAAAAATGTGCTGAATGTATTTAGACAAGATCATGGCTATAAAGCGGGTTCTTACATTAAAATCTGGGACGGTCGCGAGGACAATGAGCATTTAGTTGAGGTGCTGGAATTAGTCGACTTAACTTCGGCAAGTGTGCGAGACGATCTCTATACTTCGCTTAAGCAACGATATTTATTGGTGCAATCATAGCGCTAGTTTCTTTTAGTCAGTTGAAACATGAAAACACTCTTTTTGATGGTGATGTTTTTTTCTGCCAATGCGTGTTTCGCAGTGGATCCCCTACGGCCTGAGATTGAAGATATTTCGACGCTGAATGAAAGTGTGGTCCAGGATCAATGGCAAGAAATGCGTGACCAACCTGAGATTACTGAGACTTCAGGCATACATGACCCAGTTAAAGATTTTTTTAAAATCCATACGAAAAGAGTCAAGCCAACGGCTAAAACTAAATTAGCAAAAGGCAAAAAGGGCAAGAAAACTGAGGTGTTGGATGAGGCCAGCAAGGAGCCTTCTCTTGCGGCTGAAAGTAAAGTCGACGGCAAGCCAAATCTTGATGACAAGCCGAGTACGGATGGAAAACCTAAAGTCACTGACAGTAAAGCCCGAAGCGCTGACGGCTCAACTAAATCTGAGTATTAACCTTTCCCCAAAGCCCTGTAGGTCGGGTTTTAACCCAACTATATTGTTGATGTTTCGGACTAAAGCCAGACCTACAACACACGAGTTATTCGCGGTGGCTAACCCTTAAGTTTTGCAAACGCTGCCGCCATTGCATTGGCGGGTGATGCTTGCTTTTCATCTTGGCGTTTATGTTGCGCCATACGTTGCGAATCTATTCTTTTATCCGCTGGCGCGTGAGTTTTTTCTTGGGCTGGGGCCGTGTCGGTGAGGCGCATGGTGAGTGCAATGCGTTTACGTTTTTCATCTACTTCAAGCACTTTTACTTTGACCACCTGCCCAGCTTTGACAATGGTGTGAGGGTCTTTAACAAAAGTATTGGAGAGGGCAGAAATATGCACCAAACCATCCTGATGCACCCCAATATCTACGAAGGCACCGAAAGCGGCGACGTTGGTGACAACACCTTCTAAAATCATATCGGGCTTCAAGTCTTTTATTGATTCCACGCCTTCTTTAAATGTAGCTGTCGTAAACTCAGGGCGCGGGTCACGGCCCGGTTTATCCAACTCTTTCAAAATGTCGGCGATGGTTGGGACGCCAAACTGTTCGTCCGCATATTTCGAAGGATTGAGCGACTGCAATAGCTTGCTGTCACCGATAATTTCTTTGATGTCTTTTTTTAGATCCGCAAGGATTTTTTTCACCACTGGATAAGATTCAGGATGAACGCCAGAGGCATCTAATGGATTTTCTCCGCCCATGATGCGCAAGAAACCTGCGGCTTGTTCAAACGCTTTTTCTCCAAGGCGCGGCACCTCTAACAAAGATTTGCGCGAGGTAAACATGCCCTTCATATCACGGTGAGACACAATGTTTTGTGCAACTGCGCTACTTAAACCAGACACACGAGCGAGTAGGGGAGCGGAAGCAGTATTTATATCTACGCCCACTTTGTTCACACAATCTTCCACCACCGCATCAAGTGAACGCGCGAGTTGCACTTGGCTGACGTCGTGTTGATATTGCCCAACGCCAATCGCTTTGGGATCAATTTTTACCAATTCAGCGAGCGGGTCTTGTAGGCGGCGTGCAATGGAAACTGCACCGCGTAGTGAAACATCCATATCGGGGAATTCACGCGAAGCAAATTCAGAAGCGGAATAAACCGAGGCGCCGGCTTCGGAAACGACAATCTTGCTGAGCTTCAATTCAGGGCGCGCTTTGATGAGGTCTAGCGCTAGTTTATCTGTCTCACGCGAAGCGGTGCCATTGCCAATCGAAATCAGTGCGACCTGATGTTTTTCGGCAAGTTTTGCCAGCGTGTGTAACGAGCCATCCCAATCGTTTTTCGGTTGATGTGGATAAATCACAGCGGTATCGACTACCTTACCCGTGGCGTCGACAACCGCAACTTTCACGCCGGTGCGCATACCGGGGTCAAGACCCATCGTGGCGCGAGGGCCGGCCGGTGCGGCCAGTAATAAATCTTTGAGATTACGAGCAAATACATTGATTGCTTCGGTTTCTGAGCGCTCGCGCAAACTACTCCGCAACTCAGTTTCCAAATGCAGAAAACTTTTCACACGCCAGGTCCAACGCACCGTGTCAGCCAGCCATTTGTCGGCAGGGCGATCTTGGTTGGCGATGTTGAAGCGTTTTGCGATAAGTCCTTCGCAGGGGTTGAAGGGTGCATCCCATTTTGGTTTTTCAACCTCAGAATCGAGCCGTAAGTTAATGCTAAGCATTTCTTCGCGATTGCCTCGAAATACCGCGAGCGCGCGGTGTGACGGAATCGTGCTGATCGTTTCGGCATAATCAAAGTAGTCGGCAAATTTCTCTGCGGCCTCTTGTTTGCCCTCAAGCACTTTAGTTTCCAGCACGCCGTGTGCCAGCACATAGGTGCGCAGTTCATTCAACAACTCGGCATTTTCAGCAAAGCGCTCCATCAAAATTTGTCGTGCGCCATCCAGCGCTGTTTTAGTGTCTGCCACGCCGGGGTTATCGCCATTCGCAGTGGTGAAGGCGGGCTTTAAATAATTAGCAGCTTCAACTTCGGGATTAAGCATCGGGTTAGAGAGTAAAGCATCGGCCAAAGGCTCTAATCCTGCTTCGAGTGCAATCTGTGCCTTAGTACGGCGTTTAGGTTTGTAAGGTAGGTACAAGTCTTCCAGCCGTGTTTTGTCTTCTGCGTCGGTAATCGCCTTGAGCAACTCAGGCGTCATTTTGTTTTGTTCATTGATTGAAGCGATGATCGCAACGCGGCGCTCTTCTAATTCGCGTAAGTAACGTAGGCGCTCTTCCAGTAAACGTAGTTGAATATCGTCTAGGCCACCGGTTGCCTCTTTCCGGTAACGTGCGATGAAGGGAACCGTGGCACCTTCGTCCAGTAGAGAAACGGCGGCGGCAACTTGTGCGGGCTTGGCATTGAGTTCAAGGGAGAGGCGAAATTCGATAGAGGGCAGCATAGATATTTTGAAAGATAAAAAACAGTTTATCCGCAGATTTCGCAGATTTACACAGATTGAAAAAAAAGAAAGTTAGATATCAGGCAGTAGGAATTAATGAATTAAATCGGGGTTGATCTGCGAAAGGTTTTTCTTGTTAAAGCGGTAGCAACACGCCATCAACCAACTTTAGTTGCCGCTGCATTTTTGCAGCAAGTTCAAGATCGTGAGTCACCACGATGAAACTGGTTTGCAGGCGTTCGTTGAGCGATTGCATCAGATCAAATAGCGCCGTAGCACTGGCTCGATCCAGATTTCCTGTGGGCTCATCGGCTAGTACACAAGCAGGTTCGGTGACGAGGGCGCGAGCTACAGCAACGCGCTGACGCTCACCACCGGAAAGCTCGGCTGGTAAATGTTGAATGCGATGCGCTAGACCTACCTGTTCCAACATATTGGCAGCAACAGGTTCAGCTTCTTGGCTTGACATGCCTCTGATCAACAACGGCATCGCGACATTTTCTAGTGCAGTGAATTCCATCAGCAGGTGGTGGAACTGATAGACAAAACCTAAAGATTTATTACGCATTTCGCCACGCTGCGTTTCGTTCATGGCAAAAACATCTTGCCCCAAAATTTGTACGCTACCGCTGGTGGCTTGGTCGAGCCCACCAAGCAAGTGGAGCAGGGTGCTCTTGCCCGAACCTGAACTGCCGATGATGGCGATACGTTCACCGCGAGCCACGTCTAAGCTCACACCATTCAAGACGGGTACATTGAGCACGCCCTGTGAGAAGGTTTTGCGCAAATCTTGGCAGGAGATTACGAGATTATTCATAGCGTAATGCCTCTGCGGGTTGAGTTTTGGCAGCACGCCAGCTTGGGTAAAGCGTTGCCAGCAAACTCACAATGAAAGAAAAACTTGCAGTGATGATCACATCACTTCGCTGCAAATCTGAGGGCAGTTCTGAAATGAAATAAACGTCTTTCGACAAAAACTGCACGCCAAGCAAATGTTCAATAAATGGCACGATGGTGCCAATATTTAAAGCAATGACGATGCCGCCCACGACGCCAATCATGGCCCCCACTAAGCCAATGAGTACCCCCTGCACCATAAATATTTTCATAATGCTAGATGGTGAAGCACCAAGGGTGCGCAAAATAGCGATATCGGCTTGCTTATCGGTAACGGCCATCACCAAGGTTGAAACAATATTGAAGGCGGCAACGGCAACGATGAGTGAAAGAATAATGAACATCATTTTCTTTTCCATCTGCACGGCACTAAAGTAGTTGGCGTTCTGCTGAGTCCAGTCAGTCGCGTATGCGTAGGGAGGGAGCTTTCCCTCAAGCTGAAGGCCAACTTTTTGCGCCTGATCTAGGTCATGCAACCGTGCGCTAATGCCAGTGACGGCATCTCCCATGCGGTACAATTTTTGCGCATCGTTGAGATGAATCAATGCCAGTGCATTGTCGTAAGGTGACATGCCGACTTCAAAAATGCCCACTACTTTAAATTGCTTGAGGCGCGGCACCATGCCAGCCGGGGTGATTTGACCCTGCGGCGTAATGAGCAAAATATTGTCATCTAACCGAGCACCTAATGTGCGAGCTAAGTCGCTGCCCAAAACCACGCCAAACTCTCCGGCGCGTAGATCTGTGAGTTTGCCAGCTTTCATTTTGTCGCCTAAGCCGGTGAGCTTGTTTTCACCTTCAGGCAAAATACCGCGCACCATCACGCCTTCGACGCTTTCATTCTGCGACAACATGCCTTGGCCATTAACGTAAGGTGAAGCGCCTTGCACTTCAGGATCATCACTCACGATTTTCATCACAGGTTGCCAATCAAGCAACTCACCGCTACGTGCAGTGACTTGAATATGCGGGGTAATACCTAAAATGCGCGCACGGATTTCTTTTTGGAAACCATTCATCACTGATAAAACAATGATCAAGGCGGCCACGCCAAGCGCGATGCCCAGCATAGAGATCATCGAGATGAAGGAAATAAAGTGGTTACGGCGTTTGGCGCGGGTGTAACGTAGGCCGATGAGAAGTTCGTAGGGTCGCAAGATAAATGAAGTAAAAATTAACGGACGCTAGTTTGCCACAAGTAAGGGGGATGTAGTGATGGCATTCGCGGCACGTAGGCCACTCATCACTGCACCTTCCAAAGTCGCTGGATAATCCCCTGCGGTGTAATCTCCTGCAAGAAATAGTGTGTCGATCGACGTTGCGTGAGCAGGACGGTTTAAATCGACACCACAGGAAAAGGTTGCACGCTTTTCGGCGATGACTTGTTGCCATAGTGGCAACTCGGCAATACCCAATTGTTCGCGTAATTCCGAAATTACTTTTTGCGCCAATTGTTCGTGATCTAATTCTTGATGCAATCCTTCAGCGCTGATAACGGCTGCGATCAAACCGTGCTGATTGGCGATCTGCCCTTTATCAAATAACCATTGCGAAAAACATCGATCCAAGCCGAGCATGGGATGGGGTAAGTTCACCTGAGGTGGGTATTGCAGATATACGGTATAAATTGGCTGATAGGTGAGGGCGTCAATTTGTTGTGTCGTGAGAGCGATCTCTTTGAGGGGCTGAAATAGCCGTGCCGCATTGGCAGAGGAGGTCGCGCAAATGACATGGCTAAATTTTTGAGTTCCGTCGGCAGTGATCAACTCAATGCTACCTTCACATGGAATAATTGCTTCAACACCGCAAGACGTGCGAACCGTCGCCCCCCGTTTTATTAGATATTCCTCCGCGCGATTTGGAAAGAGCCCTGAAAAATCCAGACGGGGAAGCAACATCTCACTATCTGAAAAGTTTCCGTTTAGGCTGTCTCGAAGTACATTCAATAAAATTTGTGCTGAGGCTTTTTCAATAGGGGTGTTGAGCGCAGAAATGCACAGAGGATTCCATAGTAGATCAATCAAATCAATAGGTTGTCTGTGTAACCGCAATAGCGCAAGGACGCTCATATCGCGCGGCAATTGAAAGTGGATTTTTCGCATGGACAACATGAATTTCGCCGCCTGCAGTCGCTGACTCAACGACAATCCTTTAACCATAAGGAGTGCTATCAGTAAATGGAGCGGGGCGGGTAGCTGTGGTGCCTTGAGTTCAAAACGATTATGTAGGGTGAGTTGTAGCGGCAGTCGTAAAAAATCTTGCTCGATATTGCCGCCTACTTGTTCGATTAGTTTGAGGGTATTGCGATAGCAGCCAAGCAGGATGTGCTGACCATTATCGATTTGTGTGTTTTTGTACGATACACCACGGGCACGTCCACCAAGTTGTTTTGCACTTTCAAAAACAGTGACCGGAATGCCGCGTGAAGCAAGATCTACGGCGGCTGCCATGCCGGCGTAACCACCACCAATCACTCCGACCTTTAGTTTTTGAACCATGCCTTGAGTGCGAGCCAGAGTTTATAACTTGAGGTGAGTGAGACCCGTTCTTTTAAAACATGACAGCCACTGGCAATCACTTCGTTTAGTGTGGCCTGATAAATCTCCGCCATGATGATTCCGGTGCGTTGTGCTTTGCGGTCAACCGCTGGCAAGTGTCCGAGTGCTTGCTGGTAAAAGCGCTGGGCGCGCTCAATTTGAAAGGCCATGAGCTTTTGAAATGATTCTGTTTCGAGTGAATTCAGAATATCTGCTTCTGTTACCCCAAACTGTTTTAGCTCATCCAAGGGCAAATAAATACGATTGCGACGTGCATCTTCTCCCACATCGCGAATGATATTGGTGAGCTGAAAAGCAATACCAAGGTCATGTGCGTACTTCAAAGTTTGGCGATCGGTGTAGCCAAATATTTCAACCGTGAGCAGTCCCACGACTGAGGCTACGCGATAACAATATAACTGTAATGATTTGAAATCAGCATAGCGAGGCTGGTCGAGATCCATCTCCATGCCATCGATAATCTCGAGCAGATGTTCCTGCGACATATTGTATTGTTTGACGATGGGTACGAGAGCCTGCGTGACGGGGTGTTGCGGCTGGCCACCATAAACAGCGGCAACTTCATTGCGCCACCAATTGAGGGTGACACGAGCCACGTTGGCATCCGAACATTCATCGACCACATCGTCCACCTCGCGGCAAAAAGCATACAGCGCGGTAATGGCACGGCGTTTTTCTTTAGATAGAAATCGGAAGCTGTTGTAAAAACTGGAGCCGCTACGCTTGGCTTTGTCTTCGCAGTATTGATCTGGGGTCATGTTAGAAATTAAACGGTGCGCTTTTGAACAGCATGATAACCCAGTCGAACGGGCGCAATACTGGGCGGTGATTAAACATATCGTACTGAACGTCATCCAATTTATTCAAAATGCGCAGCCCACCAGAAATAATCAGTCTCATTTCTAAGCCAATGCGACCAGTGAGAATAGTGCCAAGCGGTTTTCCACTGTTCATCAGATCGCGCGCGCGCTGCACTTGAAATTGCAACAACGCCTTCCAAGCTTCATCAGTGAGAGCTTCAGCGAGGTGTTGTTCAGTGACACCAAAGCGAGCCATTTCGTCCTGTGGCAAATAGATGCGCTTGATGGCGTAATCTTTTTTCACGTCTTGCCAAAAGTTAATGAGTTGCAGAGAAGTGCAAATCGCATCGGAATAGGCGAGGTTGGTCGGGGTGGCTTCGCCGTAGAGTTGTAGCAGGATGCGTCCAACGGGATTGGCGGAGCGGCGACAGTAGTCGAGTAATTCCTCAAATGACGAATACTGTTTTAAAACAACATCTTGAGAGAATGCATCTAGCAGATCATGAAAGAGATTGAGAGGTAATTGATGTTGTTTGATTACGCTTGCAAGATCAATGAACAGTGGCGTAAGCGGTGTTCCATTGGCCGCAATGCGATTTAACTCGTCGCGAAATTCATCCAGTTTGGCAAGTCGTTCGCTATCCGCCATGTCGCCTTCATCGGCGAAGTCATCCGCCTGTCGCGCAAAGTGATAGATGATTTCTACTGCACGCCGCAGATGTTTGGGCAATAGAATTGAAGCGACTGGGAAATTCTCGTAGTGATCGACAGCCATTGATACGCTTAAACTAAATCTTCGCGGTGCAACAAAAAGACAAACTCGTCGCCCGCAGTAACTGTCAGCCAGTTGAAGGGTAATTCTGGATAGGCGGCTTCTAGCGCATCGCGATTGTGGCCGATTTCAACCACCAAAATGCCACCAGGATTAAGGTGTGCAGCGGCTTGTTTGAGAATTTCGCGTGTGGCATCTAGGCCATCTTTGCCGCTACCTAATGCCAATTTCGGCTCATGCAGATATTCCGCAGGTAGGGCCGCAACCGATTCCGCATCGACATAAGGTGGGTTACTGATGATGACATCGTATTTTTTGCCGCCGAGTTTGGCGAAGAGATTGGACTCAATGCGCTGCACGCGTTTTTGCAACTCATAATCTGTGATATTGCGTTCTGCCACGGCAAGTGCATCGCTAGATAAATCAACCGCATCAACACTGGCATTGGGGAAAACATGAGCCGCAAGTATCGCCAAGCAACCGCTGCCGGTGCACATATCCAATACGTTGCGGACTGATTCAGGGTCTTCAACCCACGGGAATAGATTCTCATGCAGTAATTCGGCGATGAAAGAGCGGGGAACAATCACACGCTCATCGACATAAAAACGCAACGCGCCTAACCATGCTTCTTGGGTTAGGTAGGCCGCTGGCACTTTCTTTTCGACGCGTTTTTGGAGCAATTCGCTCAAGGCCTTTTTTTCATGATTGGTGAGGCGCGCATCAAGAAACGGCTCTAAGGTGTCTAGCGGTAAATGTAAGGTGTGCAAAATGAGATACGCCGCTTCGTCATAAGCGCTGGAGGAACCATGTCCGAAGCTCAATTTGTTTTCAGTGAAGGCGCTGACCGTAAAACGAAGCCAATCGCGGATCGTGTGTAGTTCTGCGGTATCGGAAAAAAGATGTAGCGTACTCATGCTTTTTTCACCAAAAGTTTGATCAGGGTAAGACGATAAATTTCAGAGAGCGCGTCTAGCTCATCCACGCCCACGCATTCATTCAACTTATGTATCGTGGCGTTGACTGGGCCTAGCTCCAGTACCTGTGGACAAATGTCGGCGATGAAGCGACCGTCTGAAGTACCTCCGCTAGTAGAGAGATCGGTCTCAATGCCCACAACTTGTTTAATTGCTTCGGCAACGGCATCCACTAAATCGCCGCGTGCAGTGAGGTACGGTTTGCCCGACATTTCCCATTTTAAATCGTAGCTTAAGCCGTGCTTATCGAGAATGGTATGAACTTTTTCTTTTAATTGATCTATGGTGCTGGCGGTGGAATGGCGGAAGTTAAATAAAATTTCGACAGTACCGGGCACAACGTTAGTTGCCCCGGTGCCTCCATGAATATTTGAAATCTGCCAAGAGGTCGGTGGGAAGTATTCATTGCCGTTATCCCAAACAGTTGCCGCTAATTCGGCAATGGCGGGAGAGGCGAGGTGAATTGGGTTCTTAACCAAATGTGGATAGGCGATGTGGCCCTGAACGCCCTTAACTGTGAGCACACCAGAGAGCGAACCACGACGGCCATTCTTAATGGTGTCGCCGATTTTGCTGACGGCAGTCGGTTCGCCCACGATGCAGTAATCTAACTTTTCATTGCGCGCTTGCAGTGCTTCAACCACGCGCACCGTTCCGTCCACTGCCACGCCTTCTTCATCTGAAGTAAGTAAAAGGGCAATCGAGCCTTCATGATTTGGATATTCGGCAACAAATTTTTCAGTGGCAATAATAAAGGCGGCAATTGAGCCTTTCATGTCTGCTGCACCACGGCCATACAACATGCCGTCACGCACGGTGGGTTCGAACGGTGGGCTCACCCATTTATCGACAGGGCCAGTTGGCACCACATCCGTATGTCCGGCAAAGCACACAATCGGACCTGATGTACCGCGTTTGGCATATAAATTATCGACTTCGCCGTGACGCATTTTTTCCAACTTGAAACTAAGTGGAGTGAGGCGCTCGCCGACCAAATCTAGACAACCTTCGTCCAAAGGGGTGAGAGATTTACGGGCGATAAGTTGCTTAGCGAGTTCGAGAGTAGGGCTCATAGTTTTAGTATTTCGTAATCGGTTGGGTTGAATCCTGTGGCAAGCACTTTGCCTTGCTTTAGCAAGACAGGACGTTTGATGATATTGGGATTTGCCAATAATACAGGCAATGCTGAGGCGTCATCTTTGATAGAGGCTTTAACGGTATCTGGCAATTTTGCCCATGTTGGCCCAGTCTTTTTCAGTAGTTTTTGCCAGCCAATTTGTTTTAACCAATCAGCCAACAGTTCTTGTGTAATGCCTTGTTTTTTGAAATCGTGAAACTCGTATGCGTGGCCATGCTCACTCAACCAGGTACGCGCTTTTTTAACAGTATCACAATTAGGAATTCCGTATAAAATCATAAGGTTATTCTAGGTTTAGTTTTATGCCGTCAAACTTTCCAACAGGTGTTGGCGCTGGTTTAGAGGCGGCTAGCTGTGTGGCAGGATCAATCGCTTTCATTTTAGACGTCTGTGAGTAATCGATTAATGAGGAGAGATTGCTTGCGGAATCGGCATTGCGCAAAGCCTCTTCTTTGGAAATTTTTCCTGTCTTAAATAATTTATACAAGGCCTGCTCAAAGGTTTGCGAACCGGGGGTGACGCTTTGTTCCATTGCCTCGCGAATGCGGTCGATTTGATCGGTTTTGATGAGTTCAGCAATGAGTGAAGAATTGAGTAATACCTCAACGGCGGGAACCAGCTTGCCTTCAGTGTTACGAATCAGACGTTGCGAAATGACCGCGCGCAAGCACATCGACAAATCAGACAACACGCTTTGACGAGCATCGTAAGGGAAAAAATTCACAATGCGGTTCAGCGCGTGATAGCTGTTATTGGCATGTAATGTTGACAGACACAGGTGACCGGTCTGCGCGAAAATCAGCGCGTGCTTCAAGGTGTCACGATCACGAATCTCGCCAATCATCAAAACATCGGGGGCTTCACGCATTGCACTAATCAATGCACTCCCGTAATCAAGCGTATCTGTGCCAACTTCACGTTGATTCACGATGGATTTATTGTGTTTGAAAATATACTCAATCGGATCTTCAATCGTCAGAATGTGACCGCTCTTGGTGTTGTTGCGATGCTCAATCATCGCAGCTAAGGTGGAAGACTTACCTGAGCTAGTCGCGCCGACGACTAGAACAAGTCCGCGTTTTTCCATGATAAGTTCACTCAAAACGGGCGGTAAATGTAAGTCCTCTACATTGAGAATTTGTCCTCGAACATGGCGAATGACCACTGCCATATCTCCGCGCTGACGGAAAACGTTGACACGAAAATTGCCGATACTGGGCACGCGAAAAGAAAAGTTCATTTCCATCTGCAATTCAAACTGAGCAATTTGATGCTCCGTCATCATTTCATAGGCAATGCGTTTAATCGATTCTGCATCTAGGATTTGCGCGTTGACCGGCATCGCAATACCGTCAATTTTGATATTGACCGGCGCGCCAACCGATAAAAAAAGGTCGGATGCGTTTTTGTCTGCGGCAAGTTGTAATAATGGGGTGACGATCATCATGTACTCCTAGGCGTTAGGATTGAGGAGCTAGGATTGAGTTAAAAGCAAAGAAACCGCATTAATTAAATCCTAAATCCTCAGTCCGCAATCCTGTATTTTAGATTCCGCGTAACAACTCGTTGATACCAGTCTTACCTAAAGTTTTGGCATCCACTTTTTTCACGATCACTGCACAGTAAAGGCTGTATTTGCCATCTTTTGAAGGCATGCTTCCGCTCACCACAACTGAGCCAGCCGGTACGCGACCGTAGTGAATCTCACCCGTTTCGCGGTCATAAATCTTAGTGCTTTGGCCAATAAATACACCCATTGAAATCACAGAGCCTTCTTCCACGATGACACCTTCCACCACTTCAGAGCGAGCACCGATGAAGCAGTTGTCTTCGATAATCGTTGGGTTGGCTTGCACGGGCTCTAGTACGCCACCGATGCCTACACCGCCAGAGAGGTGAACGTTTTTACCGATTTGCGCGCAAGAACCAACAGTTGCCCATGTGTCAACCATCGTACCTTCATCTACGTAGGAGCCGATATTGCAGTAAGAGGGCATCAACACCACATTCTTGGCAATGTAAACACCACGGCGTGCGGCCGCAGGAGGAACCACACGGAAACCACCTTCGCGGAAATCCTTAGAGTTGTAATCGGCGAACTTAGAAGGCACTTTGTCGAAATAATTAGTAAAGCCACCTTTAATGAAAGCATTGTCTTCAATGCGGAAAGAAAGCAACACGGCCTTCTTAATCCACTGATGCGTTACCCATTGACCATCAATTTTTTCAGCGACGCGCAATTTGCCTTGGTCAAGATATTCGATCACGGTGTTAATCGCTTCTTTGAGCTGAGCATCCACATTGCGAGGCGTAATTTCTGCGCGGCGTTCAAAAGCTTCTTCAATGGTTTTTTGCAAGAGTGGCATAGCGTTTCCTATTTAAGTTTTAAAGTAAATTCTGCAATACGGTGTGCTGCTTCTAAGGTTTCATCCAGATTGGCAACCAAGGCCAAGCGGATAAAATTTTCGCCAGGATTGTTTCCATGCGCTTCACGCGCAAGAAAGCTTCCTGGCAAGACCGACACATTATAGTCGCGGTACAGTTGTTGCGCGAAGGCGGTATCGGCAATCGGTGTTTTGATCCAAAGATAGAAACTGGCATTGGGCTTGCTAACGGGCAAGACCGGCGCGAGTAGGCTAATCACCTTGGCGAATTTTTCGGCATACAGGCGGCGATTTTCTGCAACATGGGTTTCGTCATTCCACGCAGCAATGGTGGCAGTTTGAATCGCCGGGTTCATGGCGCAGCCGTGGTAGGTGCGATACAGCGCAAACTTTTCAATGACTTTTGCATCGCCTGCCACAAAACCAGAACGCATGCCAGGTACGTTAGAGCGTTTTGACAAACTAGAAAATACCACCAGATTTTTATAATCGCTTCGACCTAGCTGCTGCGCGGCCTGCAATGCGCCTAGCGGTTTATCTTCACCGAAGTAGATTTCTGAGTAGCATTCATCCGAGGCAATGACAAAACCATAACGGTCGCTCATCTCAAACAGCGTTTTCCATTCGGCGAGCGGCATCACGCGGCCATTGGGGTTGCCCGGGGAGCAAACGAAAATCAATTGCGTGCGTTGCCAAACCTCTTCAGGAAGTTGCGCAAAATTTAGAGCAAAGTTGTCTTCTGGGATGGTGTTTAAGAAGTAGGGCGTTGCCCCCGCCAAAAAAGCCGCCCCCTCATAAATTTGGTAAAAAGGGTTGGGACTGACCACGACCGGATCATTTGTACTGCTATCTATCACTGCTTGGGCGAATGAAAATAAAGCTTCGCGGCTACCGTTTACCGGCAAAATTTGAGTCTTGGCATCAGGTGTAGGGATGCCATAACGGCGAGCTAGCCAACTAGCAATCGCAGAGCGAAGCGCGTCACTGCCGATGGTTGTGGGATAATTCGCCAGTCCATCCAAGCCTGCGATGAGCGCATCTTTAATAAACTGGGGTGTCTCGTGTTTAGGTTCACCGATGTGCAGGCTGATCGGCTTGAGAGATTTATTTGCCGAGACTTCGCCAAATAGCTTAGCGAGTTTTTGAAACGGATAGGGTTGAAGTTGATCGAGATTAGGATTCATTAATTTTATTGTACGTGCTCGAGGGTTCGTGATTATAAAGGCGCAACGAGTGTCATCAAAACAAAAAATGTTTCCGATTTTAGGATTGCTCAGTGGTGCAATGGTATGGGGCGTGATCTGGGATTCATGCAAGCGTTTTACACGAAAATTAAAGAGCGGTAACTGCTTGTTTTATAAAGCGTTGCAATCAATAGAGCAAAAGCAAAATGGACGCATTTGGACGAAAAAAGACGCATTTTGACCCATCCGATGCGCCTTTTATGCGCCTTTTTTTGAATAATAAATAGAGGCAACATGGGTATGTTTGAACACATTCTTGCAGATTTGAAATCCTACAAAATACTGTCGTCCTTCTCTGGCAAGGATACTCTGTGATTCGTGTCTGATTGCTACATAAAGATTCTTGCTGGGATAACTGCTGGGCATTTATCGAGCTATGAAATGGGGATGATAGGATTTCTAAAATTTGCGACAGCCTCTTAACTGCCTTCTATTAGCAAATTCCACCACCAATAATTGGGTGATACTCGACAGTCAAAATGTAGCTAATCAACCATGCGTTACGTACTAAATAATCTGTCTGAGATTCGGTCTGAACGAACGGTCAATGTTCCTTTCACGTATGTCCGCTGTATTTCAAACCGGTCTTACAAGATTTCAATAATAGTGTTCAACATCCGTCGCTGAAGTGCCATGACCTGCCAGTCAAGGTTAGGATTGATCTGCTCCTAAGCCATTATTCGCGACTATCTAATCAGGTCGCCAGATAGCTGCCTGTCGCGACATCTCACTATGTCCACTCACCGGCCCCATTAACCTCAATATTCATCGCCAGACACCGGACATTGGCCTTAACTTAAGTAGCATAGGGATGTCACTAGGCTATTTGGCATATATGAATCCGCTTACGAAATGTATAAGCTCAAACGAGTAAGCAACGCACTCATATAATCAATATGTCATACGAAATCAGCTGGGAAGCTCACACCATCATAACCACTTGGGCAGGCAATGCCTCAGGTGACGAACTTCTTGCATGCGTAAAGGAGGTTCACTCCAACCCCTGTTTTGACGAACTGAGGTACTCCTTACATGACTTCACCGCCTGTACAGATGCAACCTTTCCCACTGAAAGCGTCTTATTGACTGCAGCTTTGGACGCCGCTGCCTCAATGTCCAACTCACATATCAAGGTAGGATTCGTAGCAGATCGTGATGATATTAAAACGATGGTGAAGCATTACATTGGTACAGAAATGAGTCCATATCCTGTGCGAAGCTTCCCTACTGTCAAAGTGATGAGAGATTGGGAAGCAAGAGATTGGGCAGAGCAATAACTGCTAGTCTGCAAATTCAGCCTGAGTTGATTGCAGCCTACGATTTAGAGTGCAAATCGATTTAAAACGTGGTTTGTCGTGCTTGCGAATGTCTCGATAGGGCTAAGGACTATGACGAAAGTAATGATTGCGGAAAAACACACCCTTTTCAGACAAGTGTTGAAAAGCTTCATTGCAACTGAGTCCGGCATGGAGGTAGTTGCCGAGGTGGAGAGTGGCAATGATTTAGTCAGTAAATTGAAGCAGGTTGAAGTCGATTTACTACTGTTAGATATGGCTATGCCTGGCATTGCCAGCCTAAAACTAATCTCTCTCATCGTTTCAATGCACCCAGAACTGAAGATTCTTGTTCTTGATAAAAATTCTGGAAGTCAGCAAATCACTCAGGCACTAAAAAATGGAGTGAGGGGATTCATAACGGCTGATCAAGATTCCAATGAGTTTGTAAAAGCCTTACACAAAGTAGCTCAAGGCGAGCGGTATATTGACCCCGCTATAGCTGAAAAGCTGATGTTTGACAACATCACAGGAAATGATATGCCGCTACATAGCCATATTTCGCCTCGTGA
Organism: Gallionellaceae bacterium; assembly: GCA_037140475.1. Taxonomy (GTDB): domain Bacteria; phylum Pseudomonadota; class Gammaproteobacteria; order Burkholderiales; family Gallionellaceae; genus PALSA-1006. The sequence goes on along the minus strand of JBAXEJ010000023.1, from coordinate 3,706 downwards.
ACTGGAAGTATTTGGGTTGCTAGTTGCCGGATATGGTGTCAACAAAATTGCAGATCAACTCTGCATTAGCAACAAGACTGTTAGCACTCATAAAGCGAAGCTCATGGAGAAAATGCACTTTGCCAGCGCGGCGGACTTAATTCGCTATGCTTTGCAGAACAGTTTATTCGGTGAGAGCAGCGTTTTCTCGGAAGACTATCCTTCCCGCTTGCGCGGTGCTGCTGAAAAACTACTCGCCAATAGTCCATCACAAGTAGAGAAGCATATCGCGACCGAACGCCTCTACCACGAACTCCAAGTACATCAGATTGAACTGGAAATGCAAAATCAGCAGTTGCGGCATACCCAGCTACTATTGGAAGAATCTAGAGATCGTTATTTGGATATGTATGAATACGCTCCTGCTGGGTATCTCACACTTTCCCGCGATGGCCTGCTTACTGAAATCAACGTCACTGGCACTGAGCTACTTGCTGCGGATCGTAAAAAATTGCTGGATCGGCGTTTCGATCGCCATGTTATTCCGGAGGATCGTGACCGTTGGAACCGGCAATTTTTATATGCAGCACAACATCGCGAAAGACAAAGCTGTGAACTCTCCCTCCAGCGCGGTGACGGAAGTATTTTCTCTGCCCATCTGGATTTACAGTACAGAGAAGTTGCTACATCTGCAACGATGCGCATCACTCTTAGCGACATCACTAAGTGAAGCGTTCTAAAGCAACTGGTCATACGCAAACATAAGCAGGGGTTGAGGTTACGAGGGGAAGTCTCATGAACATGAGTACTACGTCCTTGGGCTTTGCGTCTGCGTTGCTCTTGCGCGCTTTGTCGTGCAATCGATTCAAGTCCGTGCGAAACGCCTCCCAATTAACCTGCGCATTCAGCCCAACAACGGATCGCCCATCTCGGTCAGCTTGTTCGCTCGTTCTGCTAGATCAAAAAGTCCGGGTTGCGTTGGCTTCACCATTTCTCGCTCCGTGTTCGTGGTTGCTTTGTCCATTAACGTTTCTCTGTGCCATCACGATGACTCGTTATTCAATTACTTCGACTAATTATTAGAGGTGCCCTTCAGTATAAGGAGAGCATCATGTTACCGATTACGCCAGATTTTGAAGATTTTACCATCAGATCGTATTTCCGAAAGTCGTAGCATGCCCCGTATTTTCCTGACTAAAAAAGCATGCCTCCTAACGAAAAATAGTCATATCCCGATTCCAAATAAAAATAAATTAGATAACTATCTGCCTCCGTTTGCATATGTGCGAGTCCCCGCTATATTTTTAGCTACATCATTATTTGGGGGAGTGAAAGGTATGCAGCACAACTTCCATTGAACCCAGCGGGATGCAAGGTTTGGTAGTTCAAGGATTTATTTCTTTATGCGGCTGTGCAGGATTCTCACAACATTTTTAGTTAATGTTTGTGGCGGCATACGTCGCATTTTTATGGGAGGAGGCATTGTGCAAGCAAATGAAATGCAAGTAACAAGTGGCGATAGCCGTGAGCTGCTGACTTTCACACTAGGTAGTGAGGAATACGGTATCGACATCCTCAGGGTTCAAGAAATTCGCGGCTACGATGCAGTGACGGCGATTGCCAACGCGCCTGACTTTATCAAAGGTGTGATCAATCTGCGCGGCATCATCGTGCCCATCGTGGATATGCGCATCAAATTTAAACTCGACAATGTCACCTATAACGAACTCACTGTTGTCATCATCCTAAACGTCGCAAGTCGGGTAATGGGTATCGTAGTGGATGGCGTGTCTGATGTCATTGCACTGAGTGCTGAACAAATCCGACCCGCACCGCAATTTGGCGGAACCATGGATACCCAGTACATCACAGGAATGGGCACCGTGGGTGAGCGCATGATCATCGTAATGGACATCGAAAAGCTCATGACCAGCCGCGACATGGATCTGGTCGAGCAGGCTGCCGCTTGAATTTGAGCTAAATATTTAGGAGAAAATCATGACCATCGCACAACGCTTGTATTTGCTAATTTCCGCCGCCGCAGTCGGGCTGATTGCCCTTGCGGGGATCAATCTGTATCAAATGGGCAAAGTGTATGAATCGGCGAATTTTGCCAACATCAATACCGTTCCTGCCTTGGTGGCTTTGGACGAAGCAGCGCAGGAATTTGGACGGGTTCGCGTGCGCGTCTATCGCCATGTGCTAAATACCGATGCAGCCAAGTGGCCGGAGATCGAAGTAAAGATCAAAGAAGCCCAGGCCGGTTTTGAAAAAGCAATGAAGGAGTATGAGGCAACCATCGCAGATCCAAAAGATAAAGAACTATTCATGGCAGACAAAGTTGCCTATGCCGCTTATATCCCTGGCGTAGAGCAGGCGCTGGAAGTCTCACGCAAGAATGAAAACGTCAAAGCGTTGGAATTACTCAACAAGAATGCACCAATTGCTGAAAGTCTCAACTCTGCTTTGACTGATCACATTAAATACAACGTAGATTTGGGTGTCAAAGCCGCCGCCGACGCGGTGTCCGCAATGAACTCTTCCACATGGATTTCAATTTCCTTAGGTGTACTCGTGTTAGCGGTTGTAGTGATCATGGGGCTCGTTATTGCACGAGCTGTTGTCCGTGCTTTGACGCAAGCAGTGAATGTGGCAACTAAAATTTCACAGGGCGATCTTACCGGCACGATTACTGTAACTGGCAATGACGAGGCAGCCAAGTTGCTGATGGCGATGGAGACTATGCAGAATGCCTTAAAGGCTATCGTCGCCGAAATCAAAAACATTGTGGAAGATGCAGCAGTGCGCGGAAATTTCAGCACCAAGATGGATCTGAATGGCAAAGCGGGCTATACCAAAGAGCTGGCCGACTTGCTCAACAGCCTGTCGAATGTATCAGAGACAGGTCTGAATGACGTCACTCGCGTCGCCACCGCCCTAGCCAATGGTGACCTCTCACAGAAGATCACTAAAGACTACCCCGGCGTGTTCGGGCAAACCAAGAATGGCGTGAACAGCACTGTCGATTCCCTCACTAAAATTGTCGAAGAAATTAAAAACATTGTAGAAGACGCCGCCATTCGCGGCAGCTTTAGCACCAAAATGGACATGGCTGGGAAGGTGGGCTACACCAAGACGCTGTCTGAATTGCTCAACCAACTTTCCGATGTGACAGATACTGGATTACGCGATGTGATGCGTGTAGCCGGCGCGCTGGCTGACGCCGATCTGACCCAAACCATCACCAAGGATTACCCTGGTCTGTTCGGGCAGACCAGTGAGGGTGTTAACGCCACCGTTGAAAATCTTAAAAAGCTCGTCGATGAAATCAAAGTCTCGGTGGACTCTATCGGCACCGCCTCCAAAGAAATTGCCTCTGGCAATACCGACCTCTCGCAACGTACTGAAGAACAGGCCTCTAGTTTGGAAGAAACTGCGGCGAGCATGGAGGAGCTCACTTCGACTGTGAAACAGAACGCTGACAACGCCAAACAAGCGAATCAGTTAGCACACAGTGCCAGCGAGGTCGCTGAAAAAGGCGGTGCGGTCGTAAAAGAAGTCGTCGGCACCATGAGCTCTATCAACGAGTCCTCACGCAAGATCGTCGACATCATCAGCGTGATTGACGGCATCGCCTTTCAGACCAACATCCTCGCCCTGAACGCCGCAGTAGAGGCCGCCCGTGCGGGTGAACAAGGTCGAGGCTTTGCGGTGGTAGCGGCTGAAG